>QKFI01000038.1 GCA_003251455.1 Tolumonas sp. | reverse complement strand
GGCGCCAGGTGGATTGATTGTAACAACCACGGCATTGGTGTTCACAGCCAGAGACGAAGAGGGTGCAGCGTGTTCCGGGGCCGTTTATCACATCGATGGGATAATATTTGTGATAATGCATGATGGACTCCTGAAACACTCAAACAAGCTATAACGATAACGAGCCTAGCGGAAAAAATCAAAAACTGACGCATAAAAAGCCTTTCCTCTGGTAGGAAAGGCTTTATCTGGCAAACGCGGATTATTCCATCACTACACGTGCGTTCAGTTGTTGCAGTGGACGATTATTCGGATGACCCATCACATGTTTGAATGCTTCAATCTGGGCTTTTGATGCAAAGACAGGTTTTTTCATGACAAACCAGCGAACACCTTCGCTACAAGGTGGCGTTGTCAATGAACCGTTGAAACGATAATACGCATGGTTTTGCGGGAACAAATCTAAGGCATTATCCGTATGGCTTAATGCGATCTTGTCACCTTCTTTCGACGGCATATGTGACCAGAGTTTTGCCAATGCAGGATTTTCTTTTCCTTCTTTGAACATGACTGCGACCACAGCTAAATTGCCATCTTTGTCGGCGTGAACAAAGTGTGCTTCCAGTGGGTAAGAGACACCTTTGATTTCGTTTTCACTGGGTGCATGGAAGTGGAATTGTTTCAGCGTAAATTTATCATCATCGATCACGACGTCACTACCGGCATCGTAGACAACCTGAACCGTATGGCCATTGTTCAGGATCTGGCTATCGCCAACTTTATAGTTGAATTTCAGTGGCTTGAGGTCTGCTTTGATAAAGCCAGTCAGATTGACCGGCGTCTGGTTTTTGCCAGTACAAGCATCAAAATCTGGTGTTAAAGAAGCCCAGTTTCCCGGACCATTTTCACCGCTGTAGCTCCAGTGAGCTGTATGTTCTGTTGCGTAGGAAACGGAAGAAGCCAAAAGCAAAGACATTGCAACGATTGATTTTTTCATGTTTATGAATTCCCTGATTTATTGTTATTGCGCCCCAAATTTCAGGGGCGGCTCAGTATAACCATCTACTTATTGTGGGAATTGATCTGCATGAAGTTTCATTCGGTTTGCTTTAGCGAGTTTCCCCTTCATTGTATTTAAATTTCGTGCCGTCAGGACGAGATTTAAAACGACGATGTAACCACATATATTGTTCGGGTGCCTGTAGAATTGCCTGTTCAATTACCTGATTTGAACGTGTCGCATCTTGAACATCATCTCCAGTTGGATAATCGGCTAATGGCGCGCCAATCATCAGCTTATAACCGCCTTTCGGTTGACGAATATTGTAGCAAGGCAGTACGACGGTATTTTTCACTCGGGCTAACGTTGCGGTTCCGGTGATCGTTGCGGCATCTTTCACGCCCATAAATGGCACGAATACACTGGCATGATGACCATAATCATGGTCCGGCGCATACCACAAGGCTTCACCCTGACGCAGCGCTTTGATCATGCCTTTCACATCGGTGCGGTCGACCAGGTATTTATTACTTTTGCATCGACCATGGTATTGCGCATATTCAAGCACTGGATTTGTATTCGGCCGATAGACGCCAACACCGGGTCGCAGAATGCCAAACATTCGCGCGTTCAACTCCAGTGTCATAAAGTGCGCAGACAGCAACAGCATCCCTTTACCTTCTGCAACAGCGGCTTCGACGTGTTCCTGTCCTTCCACCTGCATGATTTTTTTGATGCGGCTATCGGGCCAGTTCCAGGCAATGGCGGTTTCAAAAATAGCCCGACCGACATTGGCAAAGTTTTCTTTGATGCAGGCTTCTCGTTGTGCTTCCGTCCATTCAGGAAACGCCAGCATCAGGTTGGTACGTGCAATGCGAACCCGGCGGGGCAGGATCTTCATTGACAGCCAGCCTAAGCCTGCGCCCAGTGCCATGATGGCAGGAAAAGGTAATTGCACAATCAGCCAGAGGAGTGCCTGGCCCAGCCATTGAGCCCAATAGCGAGGATGAAATAAAGCCCAGTTTAGTTTGGGCTGATTGTCAGGAGCTGCATTTGCGCGCATGGCCGATAGATCTCACTTAAGGAACAAAAAGGCAGTAAAAACAAATGTTATTTTTCGCGCAGTTTAGCAAAAGCAGGCAAGAGAGGCGAATCAGCCGCATCACTGTGATAGACTGCGCGGGTTTCGGTTTTCGTATTGTGAGTATAAAAGATGACCATGCGCATTACCCTGCCTGATTTTTCTACCGCCCGTGTGCTCGTTGTGGGCGATATTATGTTGGATCGTTACTGGACAGGCCCAACTCGTCGTATTTCGCCTGAAGCACCGGTGCCGGTGGTCAAAGTCGAAAAAAATGAAGAACGTCCGGGTGGGGCAGCAAACGTTGCATTGAATATTGCCGCATTAGGTGGCCAAACCCGTTTGATTGGTTTTGTCGGACAGGACGAAGCTGCGGATTCGCTGGAGCAACTTCTGGCAAAGCATAAAGTCAGTACTGACTTAGTTCGTGTCCCTGATTTACCTACAATCACAAAACTACGTATTCTCAGTGGCCATCAGCAGTTGATCCGTCTGGATTTTGAAGACTCTTTTGTTTCTGCAGATCCTGCGCCGATGCTTGAAAAAATTGATGCAGCATTGCCAGACTTTGATGTGCTGATCCTGTCTGATTATGCCAAAGGTGCGCTGACGGCTGTGCAACCAATCATTCAGCTGGCGCGCAAACATAATGTGCCGGTTCTGATCGATCCGAAAGGCAGCAGTTTTGAGAAATACCGTGGCGCAACCCTGATCAAACCAAACATGCTCGAGTTTGAAATTATCGTCGGTAAAGTCAAAGACGAAACTGATTTGATTGAAAAAGCGCAAGGCTTGATGCGTGAGCTTGATCTGGAAGCCTTGCTGGTGACTCGTTCCGAAAACGGCATGTTGCTGGTTCGCAAATCCGGTGAAGTGTTGACGCTGCGGACTCAGGCAAAAGAAGTCTTCGACGTAACGGGTGCGGGCGATACCGTGGTTGGCGCTCTGGCAACTGCCTGGTCTGCCGGCAAATCACTGGAAGATGCCTGTGCGATCGCCAACAACGCTGCGGGCGTGGTTGTTGCGAAACTGGGGACTTCGGTTGTCACGCCACAGGAACTGGCGCAATCGTTACACGAACAGAATCAGGAACAGGCTTTTGGCGTGATGACAGAAGCTGAGCTCAAAACTGCCGTGATGGCGGCGCGTCGTCGCGGTGAAAAGATTGTCATGACGAACGGTTGTTTTGACATTCTGCATGCCGGTCATGTGTCCTATCTGAAAGCAGCTCGCAAACTCGGTGATCGTCTGATTGTCGCGGTGAATACCGATGATTCAGTTCGTCGTCTGAAAGGTGAAAAGCGTCCGATTGTGCCGGAAGATCAGCGTATGGCCGTTTTATCTGCACTGGATTCTGTCGACTGGGTGGTACCGTTTGGTGAAGACACACCACAGCGTGTCATCGGGGAAATCCTGCCTGACCTTTTAGTAAAAGGTGGTGACTATAAACCGGAAGATATCGCCGGCTATGCAGAAGTGACTGCAAACGGTGGTGAAGTTCTGGTGCTACATTTTGAAGATGGTTGCTCAACCAGCAATATCGTCAAAACCATTTTGGATCGCGAAACACGTTAATTCCTCTCTGGGTCATGGCTTGTGCTGTGACCCTGTCGCATTTTGTCACACTTGTGGCAAACCTCTGGCAATTTTTCTTGTTGAACTGAATGACATTATAAAAGCACGGATGTCATTTATATGCGTTATCTGTTTGTAATCATTGGCCTCATCTGTCTAAGTTGGTTCGATGCATTACCTCGGGATAATCAGAGTCTGAATTTGCATTTCTGGCTTATGGCGTCCTTATTGTTAATCAAAGGGCTCATGATCTGGTTGATGAGTTGCTTGATTCTGATGGCCAACCGTCCGCACTGGCTGGAACAGCGATTAGGCGGATTACACCGGATGTCCCGAATTCAGCGTTGGACAGGGGGAAGCCTTAGGCTGCTGTTTTTTTTATTCAGTGTGCTCTTGGTCGTCCCGTTGTTTCTCGCTGGCTATGAATCTGACATGAGGTGGACAAAGCAAGTCCGGTTCATGGCAGATTCATCTCACTCATGGACAAGGATTGCCAGCGATCTGAGTGAATATGGCGTTTACGCCATGATGATCATGCTGAGTTTCAGCCTGATCAACGTCTTGCCTTATCGGCAATTTCGTTTCATTCACAAACTGGGAGCAGGGTTCATCATGATGGCAGCATTACACAGTTATTTTCTATTACCTGACACGCTTTTGTGGTCACCGTTTGGGGCAATCGTCTTGCTGGGTATTATTGCAGGCATTCTGGCTGCTGGTTGGGCGCTGACGGGTAAACAGGGGCGGTTACATCGTTATCAGGGCGAGATTGCATTTATTCGTCCGCACACCGTCGATGTGATGGAGTTAGGTATTCGTTTACCAACTGGTTTTAATGACGAATATCTACCGGGTCAATTTGCCTTACTGACCTTAGATGAAAATCAACCGGCGCATCCGTTTACCGTGATCCGTGAAGATCTACAGCATGACATCGTCGTGTTTGCGGTGAAAGCACAAAGCAAATTTACTCATCAGTTGCTGGATCAGGTGGAATTGAATAAATCGGTGACCGTTGAAGGGCCCTATGGTCGTTTCATCATGCCGGATTCAGGTCCACAGGAATATTGGATTGCCAGAGATATCGGCATCACACCGTTTATGGCTTGGTTGGAAGGCTTGGTTGCTGAAGGCGAACGTCGCCCGGGTGCTGAATTGTATTATTGTGTGAATTCAGAACAGGACGTGTTGTTTGCAGACCGCTTAACGGCACTGACGGAAACAACCGGTGTGAAGTTGAATATTCTTCGTGATGATCAAGAAGGCTTGTTAGACCCGTCTGAATTATCGCTCGACGAAGATACGCGGGTCTGGTTCTGCGGGCCGGAACCGATGCGGGAACGGCTGTTAAAGCATATTCCCGCGTCACAACTGCACTATGAAAAACTGGAAATCAGTTAATTGGATAAAGCCTCCACCCGACAGCGCGTGAGAGGCTTTATTTTTTGCGCTGATTCGTGAGTCCCTGATTGATGTCTACCAGATCCTGCTCGGTGAGCGTGCCGGCGGTCAGTTTGAGCTGCAACGTATTCAGAATGTAATTAAATCGGGCATCCGATAATTTCTGTTTGGCTGAATAGAGATTTGAGGTGGCCGCAAGGACATCGACAATGGTGCGGGTACCAACCTGATAACCTGCTTCCGTTGCCGTGAGTGCACTTTCCGCAGAAATGACTGATTGCTGATAGGCTTTGACCGTTCCAATACTGGCAAACACATTATTGTAGTTTTTAAACAGATCGGCCTGCACGCTGCGATAGGTTTGCTCCAGATTTTCACTGGCGGCCACATAGCTGTATTGCGCTTGTTTCACCTGAGAGGACGTTGCGCCGCCGGAATATAAAGGCAGCGTGAACTGAAGACCAATGGTGCCTTCATTGAGCGTACCATCCACTTTGCTGGAAGTGTTTACCTTATAGTCGGTGTAATCAGAAGTGGCACCTAATTTCAGATCCAGCGTTGGTAAATGGCCTGTTTTTGCCAAATCAATGGATTGCTTGGCGATATCTTTACTGATCCGCACCTGATTGAGCGACAGGTTCTGATTCTTCGCCAG
>QKFI01000232.1 GCA_003251455.1 Tolumonas sp. | reverse complement strand
GTATTTAGCTTGTCCATGGGCGAACGCCAACGTGTCGAGATTATCCGCTGTCTGATTCAGCATGTCAGATTACTGATCCTGGATGAACCAACTTCTGTCTTAACCCCTCAGGAGGTTGATGGTTTGTTTGTGGTTCTGAGACAGCTGGCTGCTGACGGTTGTACGATCTTATTCATCAGCCACAAGCTAAAAGAAGTCACAGCGCTCTGTCATAACGCGACAATTCTTCGTGGTGGTCGTGTCACTGGTACTTGTAAGCCAGCGGATGAGACTCCAGAAAGTATTGCCAGAATGATGGTTGGCGATAGCGCAATTGGTGAAACTTATGAGCGCCGTGCCAGTAAGAAAATCAATCTTGCAATCAAAGAGTTATCTGTACCAGCACCGAATCCTTTTGGATGTGCGCTGAAGGATCTGAATTTCTCGCTCCGTGGCGGAGAAATTCTGGGTATTGCAGGCGTTGCCGGAAATGGTCAGGAAGAACTGCTCAGTATTTTGAGTGGTGAACGCGTTAGCCCGCATAGTGACCAGATCATCATGAATGGTAAACCTGTAGGCCGTTTAAAAGTTGGCAAACGTCGCCAACTGGGTATGGCTTATGTACCAGCAGAACGACTTGGTCATGGTGCAGCACCCAAAATGAGTTTGCGGGAAAACCTCCTGCTCACCAACGCAGAACAAGGCTTGAAACAATTCGGTTGGGTCAAGTGGAATAAGGTTTCTGCACGGACACGCGATGTGATTGAACAACATCAGGTGAAATGTCATAACGAATTCGCACCGGCACAATCATTATCAGGCGGTAACCTGCAGAAGTTCATTATTGGTCGAGAATTAGCACTTGAGCCGAATGTGTTTGTCTGTGCACACCCAACATGGGGTGTAGATATCGGTGCTGCAAACGCTATTTATCGCGAATTAATGAATATTCGAGATCAAGGTGCTGCTATCGTTGTTATATCAGAAGACTTAGATGAATTGTTCTTGATCAGCGACCGCATCGCGGCCCTGTTTGATGGTCATTTATCACCCGTGGTGCAGACGCAGGAAACGAGTTTGAACCAGATTGGTCAATGGATGGCCGGACAATTTCTGGAGCAGGAATAATCCACTATGTGGCAATTTCAACCTAGAACCTATATTCCTTGGTATATGCAATTAGTCTCTCCACTAATTGCTGTTGTCATGACAATCATACTTGGCATGTTCCTTTTTGGCATGTTGGGTAAAGATCCGTTTCATGCTATGCAGGTCTTTTTTATCAATCCGCTCACTGATAGTTACAACATTGGTGAATTGTTGGTGAAAACAGCCCCAATGTTGCTTTGTGCAATTGGTTTAGCTTTCTGTTATCAGGCGAACCTCTGGAACATTGGTGCAGAAGGTCAGTTATTAATGGGCGCTGTCGTTGGCAGTGCTGTTAGTCTGTCTTTTGCCGATACTTCCATGAGTGTGTGGCTAGCACTGCTGGCAGGTATGGCTGCTGGTATGGTTTGGTCTGGTATTTCTATCGGACTGCGCCAATGGTTCAACAGTAACATCATCTTGAGCACGATCATGTTGAACTATATTGCCTACTATATTTTGCAGTGGGCGGTACATGGTCCGTTACAAGATCCAGAAGGCATGGGCTTCCCTGAGTCCGCAATGTTTGCCGATACTCAGTTACTTCCAATCTTAATCGATAATACACGTGTGCATCTCGGTGTCTTAATCGCATTTTTGGTAGCAATACTTTGCTGGGTTCTTCTGCGTTTTACCTGGATTGGCTTCCAGGTTCGTGTGCTTGGTCACGATGAATCTTCAGCGCATTATGCTGGATTCTCGATCCGTAAATTAAGCTGGAGCATCATGTTATTTTCAGGTGCCTTAGCTGGTCTGGCCGGGGCGGCAGAAGTTTCAGGTCCAATTGGTCAGTTGATTCCATCTGTATCCCCTGGTTACGGTTATGCCGCCATCATCGTTGCATGGCTTGGTCGCCTTCATCCAATTGGCATGAGTATTTCAGCTCTGTTTCTCGGTTTGATCTACATGGGGGGTGACCTTGCGCAGATCGAATTAGGTGTACCAACAGCAATTACCGGTTTATTCCAGGGTTCTTTATTGTTCCTGTTACTAGCCAGTGATTTCCTGATGCGATATCGCCTCGTCAAAGTAAACACAAAGGAAGCGCAGAATGGATAATGTATTACTGCTTCAAATTCTGACTGCCGCCATCAAAACCGGCACCCCCTTACTATTGGTTGCTCTTGGCGAAATGATTTGTGAAAAGTCCGGCGTATTAAACCTTGGTCAGGAAGGCATGATGTTGATGGGTGCGGTATGTGGCTTCATCACTTCATTAACGACCGGTTCGCTGTTTTTAGGCATTCTTGCAGCAATGGTTGCAGGCATGTTGATGTCACTGCTGTTCGGCGTGATCAGCATGCATCTGAAAGCAAATCAGGTAGCAACTGGTCTGGCATTAACCATTTTCGGTACCGGACTCAGTGCTTTCCTTGGCGCCTCTTACGTAGGGCAAACAGTACCAGGATTCAGTAATATTGAGATTCCTGTTCTGAGTCAAATCCCTTTCATCGGCGAATTAGTGTTTAACCATGACCTGCTGATCTATATCAGTTGGGTACTCGCTGCACTCATTGGCTGGTTCTGCATGAAAACACGTGCAGGCTTGATCCTGCGTGCGGTGGGAGAAAACCCTCACAACGCAAATGCGATTGGTCTGCCTGTGCTGAAAGTTCGCTACATGGCAATCCTGTTTGGTGGTGCAATGGCTGGCTTGGCTGGCTCTTATATGTCACTGGCATATACGCCAATGTGGATGGAAAACATGACCGGTGGCCGCGGCTGGATTGCATTAGCGCTGGTCGTATTTGCCTCATGGAAAACCAGAAATATCATTTTAGGCGCTTATCTGTTTGGCATCGCAAGTATCATGCATTTAGTCCTACAAGGACTAGGGATGAAAATCTCCCCGAACCTGTTAGCAATGCTGCCTTATGTCGCGACACTTGTTGTGATGATTTTTATTGGCTCAAATCGTATGAAAGAAAAACTTTCTGCCCCAATGTCACTGGGTCAGACATATGACGCCAAAGCCTGATTTTCATTGATTACTTTTGCTGTGTGATTGATGGACTATAAGTGGAAACTTGTGTTTTCTAAAAAATCGGAGATATACGGATGAAAACAAGGATTTTTCGTTTACTGGCAGTAGCTGCACTTGCAGCTGGTTGCACGATGTCTGCAGCTTCTGCTGCTGAAGAGCCTTTAAAAGTTGGTTTTGTTTATGTTGGCCCTGTTGGCGATCATGGCTGGAGCTATGAACACGACCGTGCACGTAAAGAACTTGAAAAGGCTATGCCAGGCAAAGTTGTAACAACTTATGTTGAAAACGTTGCTGAAGGTGCCGATGCTGAACGTGTTATTACCCAGTTAGCGAAAAGTGGTAATAAGCTGATTTTCACAACTTCTTTTGGTTTCATGAACCCAACGCTGAAAGTTGCGAAACGTTTCCCGAACGTTGTTTTTGAGCATGCCACAGGTTACAAACAAGCTAAGAACGTAGGTACCTACATCCAACGTGCTTATGAAGGTCGTTATGTAGCTGGTGTTGCAGCTGGTTTATTGACCAACACTATTGGTTATATCGCTGCATTCCCAATTCCAGAAGTTATGCGTGATATCGATGCAACCTTCATGGGTGCACGTTCAGTAAATCCAAACGTAAAAATCAAAATCGTTTGGGCAAACACATGGTATGACCCAGCAAAAGAAACCGATGCAGCAAATGCTCTGATCGACCAGGGTGTTGACGTGCTGATGCAACATACAGATAGCCCAGCGCCAATGATGGTTGCCGAAAAACGTGGTATCCGTGCAGTTGGTCAGGCTTCTGACGTTTCTAAATTTGGTCCAAAGGCGCATATTTTCTCAATTGTTGATAACTGGGAACCGCATTACCAGAAATCAGTTCAATCTGTGATGGATGGTACTTGGAAATCTCAGGATTATTGGGGTGGTTTTGCAGAAGATGTTGTGAAACTGGGCTCCATCAATGACAATCTGCCACAAAACGTGAAAGATGCGATCAACACTACCTATAACAAAATCAAATCAGGTGAGTTCAAACCATTTACTGGTCCAATCAAAGACAACACAGGTAAAGAAGTCGTTCCAGCAGGTCATTCAATGACTGATGCTGAACTGGCTCAAATCAACTGGTTCGTTGAAGGTATCGATGCTACAGCTGGTAAATAATTCAATTTGCCACAGGACAAAAAGGGAGCAATAGCTCCCTTTTTTAATCGCATAAAAACTTCAATGATCAACCTCTCAATTTCACTTGCAGACAACCGCACTCCCCTCTAGAATCACGTTCATCAGGATGATGAATACCTTGGTTTTTACTGGAGACTTTTTTGTGAGTGAGAAATTAGCAAATCCAGCGCCATTAGGATTAATGGGCTTTGGTATGACAACTGTGTTGCTGAACATCCATAATGCAGGCTTCTTTGCAATGAACGCAATGATTCTGGCAATGGGCCTGGCATATGGCGGTACAGCACAAGTAATCGCAGGTATCCTCGAATACCGTAAAGGTAACACATTTGGTGTTACTGCATTTACTTCATACGGTTTCTTCTGGATCAGCTTGGTTCTGCTGGTTCTGATGCCTAAATGGGGCTGGATTGATGCTGCGGATGAATTCTCAATGGGCTGCTATCTGCTGATGTGGGGTATCTTCACACTGTTCATGTTCTTCGGTACATTGAAAGGGCCAAAAGCACTGCAAGTTGTATTCGGAACTCTCGTTATCCTGTTCTTCTTACTGGCTATCAAAGATTTTACTGGTAATGCAGCACTGGGTAAATTTGCTGGCTTCGAAGGTATCTTCTGCGGCGCATCTGCGATTTACTTAGCAATGGCAGAAGTTCTGAATGAGAAATTTGGTCGTACTATTCTGCCAATCGGCGAATAATATCGAATCATAAAAAAACGCCGCAATTGCGTAATGCCGATCAGTTAAACATTGACTGACCAATAAATCGGATCAAAATCCAGTGATCTCAAGTCACTGGATTTTTTTATGCTGCTTTCTGATGCATTGGCTCGAACCTCTTTAAACCGCACCACTGAATTCCAATCTCTCAACGAGATACTTTCTCCCGATATCATTGAGGCTGCTCTCGCCTCTAATCAGGTTGCGACACTCCGCCGTCGTAAACTTCCTATGGATGCAATGGTTTGGGCGGTGATTGGAATGGCTCTCTTCCGCGGTGAATCTGTTCGTCAACTCATCACTAAGCTCGACATCATGTTGCCCAACGACGTGGGATTTGTTGCCAGAAGTGCAGTCACCCAGGCCAGACAAAAACTTGGAAGTGCAGTCGTTCAGGATGTTTTTCAGATGACGCAACAACACTGGCATCAGCAGGCCGAACATCCGCACTGGTGTGGTCTGAACTTATATGGTTTAGATGGCGTCGTCTGGCGAACACCAGATTCTAATGAAAATAAACAGACATTTTCCAGAACGGCGAACCAGCATCATGAGGCTGCTTACCCTCAGGTTCGGATGGTTTGCCTGATGGAGTTATCCAGTCATTTACTGGTCGATAGTGCATTCGATAGCGCTTCGGTTGGTGAAGTGACATTAGCTAGCCAGCTATCGGCAAATGTTCCAGACCAGAGTCTCACGCTCTTTGACCGAGGTTTTTACTCACTGGGTTTACTACATGAATGGCATCAGGGCGGGAGTGAACGTCATTGGTTACTGCCACTCCGCAAAGGGGCTCAGTATGAAGTTATCCGAAAATTCGGACGACAGGATACATTAGTTCGTCTCACACTTACGCCACAATCCAGAAAGAAAAATCCAGCGCTGCCAGAACAAATAGAAGCCCGTTTATTAACCAAAACCATCAAGGGGAAAGAGCGACAAATCTTGACGTCACTGCTCGACCCAATGAAATATCCGGCTTCAGATATTGTGGATTTATACAGCCATCGCTGGGAAATCGAGATGGGATATCGCGAAATGAAACAATATCTATTAGAAAGCCGGTTTACACTCAGAAGCCAGTTACCAGAGCTGGTGAGACAAGAGCTGTGGGGAATATTACTTGCTTACAATTTACTTCGTTACAAGATGATATTGATGGCGAAATCATTAGATGGAATTTATCCATGCCAGTTGAGTTTTCGGGAAGCATCTTCGTATATCATTTTTAAGCTCTGCCAGTTACCGATGACATCGCCGGGAAATGTACCTGCACAAGTATTTGAACCTGAGAAACAAGCGAAGCAATTTATATTGGACGGGATAGGCCGGGAACGTTGCTATCCACGCGTCTTGAAATGTTCGAAAAATGGTTATCCGGTAAGAAAAAGTAATGCCGTTCACCTTAAGTGAACGGCATTACGCAATTGCGGCGTTTTTTGTTTCTACAGAATCTGATTAGTGCAGTTTCAGTCGTGGACGTAAGATACGGTTTAACTGTCCTACCAGCATAATCAGGCCAGTTTTGATGTAACCGTAAAGTGCAACCTGGTGCATACGATACAGAGAAATATACATCACACGTGCGATACGGCCTTCAATCATCATTGAGCCGCGCATCAGGTTCCCCATCAGACTACCAACTGTTGAGAAGTTACTCAGAGAAACAAGAGAACCATAATCAACATATTTGTACGGTTTCAATTCTGACTTATTCATCTGAGCCAGGATGTTTTTCATCGCCTGAGTCGCCATCTGGTGCGCAGACTGAGCACGCGGCGGAACCAGTTTACCGTCTTCCATGGCACACGCAGCACAATCACCAATCGCGTAGATATGATCATCCAGTGTTGTCTGAAGCGTAGGTTTCACGACCAGCTGATTACCGCGGTTTGTTTCCAGACCACCAATTTCTTTCATGAAATCAGGAGCTTTTACACCCGCAGCCCATACCATCAGGTCGGCTTCAATTAATTCACCATCTTTGGTCAACAGGCCATTTTCGTTCGCTTCACTAACGAAAGTAGCTGTACGGATATCAACACCCAGATTTGTCAGCTCCTGATGTGCAGCTGAAGAAATACGCTCTGGAAGTGCAGGTAGAATACGAGGACCAGCTTCAACAACAGTCACTTTCAAGCTTCTGCGAGACAGATTCTTATAACCATATGCAGTCAACTCTTCTACTGCGTTATACAGCTCTGCAGATAATTCAATACCTGTCGCACCAGCACCAACGATTGCAATTTTAATATTGCCATCTTGCGGGCTATGCTCGTTACTGCTGCTTCGGCTACCGGCAAAACGCAGGAATTTATCCATCAGAATATTGTGGAAACGGAATGCCTGATCCGGGCTATCGAGGAAAATACAGTTGTCACGGACGCCAGGTGTACCGAAATCATTTGAAACAGAACCCAGCGCCATCACCAAGTAATCGTATTCGATTTCACGCTCACCCAATACAACCTCGCCTTTTTCACCGTAAATCGGCGCGAGTACAATACGCTTTTCTTCGCGTTTAATGTTGGTCAGTGTACCAAGCTGAAACTCGAAAGCATTGTTACGGGCTTGAGACTGATAGCTTAATGCATCAACACCAGCGTCCAGAGAACCAGCTGCTACTTCATGTAGTAATGGTTTCCATAAATGGGTTCTGTTGCGATCAACCAATGTGATCTGTGCTTTACCTTTTTTACCCAGTTTACGGCCAAGACGTGTCGCTAATTCCAGACCACCGGCCCCGCCACCAACAATGACAATCTTCGTCATACCAGAAACACCTTTTCGTTACATATGTTAAGGAGGCGTTAAGCCTCCTCAAGTTTTTAAGAAGTTATACGGCATTCTTGAATGCTTTTATGCGTTGCAGATGAGCAGAAAGATCCTTGAATTTATGGGATTGTGTCTCATCCCACACAATGTCGTAATAATCTTTCAGAACACTTGCTGTATGGCTATTATCCATGACTTCGTCGTTAACAGAAAGGATACAAATGCACTTTCCTGCATTTTTTTTACGAAACTCAGTTACACATTTTGTCGCAATGTCTGCATATTCCTCTGGTCGATCTATTTTTCCGACCATATTTTCTTCCGGATTAAGATTCGGATTAATGATGATCTGACGTATTCCGCATAAGAAACCGATCCGCTCACTCCAGTAGCCTCCAAGCCCAACGCCGCAAATCAGTGGTGCTTTATCGTCAGATGTCTGAATTTGCCGGTGAACTTCTTTCAACAAATGGCTCATATCGTGTCTCGGATGAATCGTGCTGTAACTCACCATTCTTACATCCGGGTCAACAAATTGTAATTGCATCACTTTTTCGTGATTACCGGGACTAGTCGCATCAAAGCCGTGCAGATAAATAATCATGATAATTCCCTTACTTGTTGAACTCCGACAACTTGTACACCTTAACAGTAAATCCATAATAAAATCAGGCCATTTACTGTAAAGGCTGCGGAAGATCAAATTAAAAATCAGAGAAACCGATCTGAAAACGCCTGAATTCGTGCGGCTCCAGCCTTCCACCGTTGCGTTGAAGTCAATCGTTCCCAATTACCGTTTGAATGGTGTAACAACTGGAGCGCCTTACTTTCAATCCCTTGTGGTATACCGTCAAGAATAGCAACTGCACCTTTCCTATTGTTACAAGCAAGCAACATGTCACAACCAGCATTTAATGCAGCCAAAGCCCGTTCAGGATAATTACCTGCAACAGCAGCACCTTCCATCGTTAAATCATCACTGAAGATAACACCTTTAAATCCCAGTTTTTGTCTTAAAATTTTCTGTAGCCAGAAAGGAGAAAATCCAGCTGGCTTGCTATCAACCATCTGATAAATGACATGGGCAGGCATCACAGCATCGACTTTGGCTTGCTCAATTAAGGTTTTGAAAGGCACGAGATCCTGATTTTCGATTTCTTCCCACGATCGGTGGTCAACAGGACTCTCCAAATGTGAATCCGCAACAACACTTCCATGACCCGGGAAATGTTTTCCTGTCGCTTTCATGCCTGCTTCATGCATCCCAACAATAAATGCAGAAGCCAGTTCTATAACCGTTTCTGATTCAGCATTGAAACTACGATCCCCAATGACATTACTTCCCCGATCCAAATCAAGTACCGGTGCAAAACTTAAATCAATATCAACTGCTAATAATTCAGCAGCCATCATCCAGCCACATTGTTTTGCTAATTCGAGTTTTTCTGGATCTTGATTTAACTTTCCCATTGCAGGAATACGAGTAAAACCATCTCTGAAACGTTGGACTCGACCACCTTCATGGTCAACACCTATCAATAATGGTTTGTTTGCCGCTTGACGCATTGCTTTTACAAGCGCAGTTAATTGTGATCGGTCATGATAATTGCGGGTAAACAAGATCACGCCACCAACAGTTGGGTGTTGTAGTACTTCAATATCCTCAGCATCCAATTCAAAACCTTGGACATCAAGCATCAAGGGTCCCATGACTCACCTATTTGATCAGTAAATGAAATAATTCTTACGCTCTATTCTATATATACCGACACATGAAGTGTTACCATTTGGTTTTCTATCTGTCTTACTTTTAGAATATTCACGTTTTCATACATGCAACCTAAAGACTTCAAACAAGGAGAGTTCCCTATGCCAACGCTGGATGAAATCCGCCAGTCCATCAATGAGATTGATACCCAGTTGCTGACTCTCTTTGCAAAACGTCGCGCCATCAGTATCGAAGTAGCGAAAAACAAAATTGCGAATCAGCGTCCTGTACGTGATCAACGTCGTGAACAGGAATTGCTTGCTTATCTGACTCAGATTGGTCATCCAATGGGGCTTTCCTCTCATTTTATCCACCGTGTCTTTCAATTGATTATCGAAGAATCGGTGTTAACCCAGCAGGATTACATTCAGCAGCAACAAAATGCAGAGCTGGATGAAAAAACACCAAGCGTCGCCTATCTGGGCCCCCTCGGTTCATACTCTAGTCTGGCCGCACGAAAATTCTTATCACGGGAAACGGATGAAATCAAAGAAGTAGGCTGCAGCAGCTTTAGTCAGGTCATTAAAGAAGTAGAATCCGGAAACTGTAAATACGGCGTACTTCCAATCGAAAACATGACCTCAGGTTCCATCAACGATGTTTATGACCTGATGCAGCAAACCAGTTTATCGATCGTTGCTGAATTAACTTATCCGATCGACCACTGCTTACTGGCTGCCGTAGATACTGAGTTAGACAATATCGAAGTTGTTTATGGTCACCCACAGCCGCTGACACAGTCATCCGATTATTTTGATCAACATGCTTATATCAAAAAGGTTGTTTGTGAATCATCATCCGCAGCAATGTTACGTGTAAAAGAACTTGCTTCACCCAATGCTGCTGCAATCGGTAGTTCTGAAGGTGGCGAGATCTATGGTTTATCACAATTAGCCAGTGGTTTAGCAAATCAAAAAGATAACTGCACTCGTTTCTGGGTCGTAGCGCGAAATCCAGTTCGCGTTTCACCGTTGATCCCAGCAAAAACGACATTCATCATGTCGACCACACAGAGAACAGGTTCATTAGTCGAAGCATTGTTGGTATTAAAAAATAACAATATCAATATGACTAAACTCGAATCCCGTCCTATTCCAGGAAATCCTTGGGAGGAAATGTTTTATGTTGATGTTGCAGCAAATCTGGAAAGCGATGAAATGCAGAACGCAATCAAAGATCTGGAAAAATGTACGCGTCTGCTAAAAATCCTTGGATGTTATCCTAGCGAAGATGTTCATCCAACGCATAGTCCGACAGCCGAATAATAAAAAAGCCCCATCAGGGGCTTTTTTATTCACTAATTTTTTTGCTTAAGCCATTTTTGACAAATATCTGACAGCAGCTTGATAAGGTAACAATTTAGCATTCATCAACTTACAAATTGAACACTGAAGTAATGTTTTATCACTATCAAGCTTAATAGAGCGGCTGATAACAATACACAGAGAAGCATTATCACCAGGGGAAATAACCATAACATCCCCATATGTGTGCTCAGTGATGATACTGAATACTTCCCCTAACTCAGGTGCTTCATCTACCAACCCAACATCCTTATAAAACCAGCTTTGGCAAACCAAAGGTTTTACATATCTGATTGCTGCAATGGCATTTAAAACAATCTGAACACGTTCTGGATCGCTGAATGGGAACTCACCCAGACATTCAAGAAAGTGATAATAATAGGATGAATCATCAACTGAAAAGTCTTCTGCAAATGAAGATTTAACAGTTAATTGCTTGGTCGGGATAACAGAGGCAAACTGCATGTTATCGTTTAAATCTAGAACTAAAGATTGGCGTCGTTCATCAAAACTCCAACGCCATGTTTCATCAGGTGTTATTATCATCAGCTCTACCCGTTTATCCCTTTTATTTGTTCTTATAAATCAATCTCGGATAATTTTCAAACAGACAATGATGAAATATGAAAATATCAGATGTTATTTACAATATTTTTTACTAAATCGGGACCGTGATAAATAAATCCAGAGTAAATCTGAACTAATTTAGCGCCCGCTTCCATTTTTTCTCGTGCTGCAATCGCAGAATCAATACCACCAACGCCAATAATTGGAATTTGATCCTGAAGGTATTCATGCAACGCTCTGATAACTTCAGTGCTCTTCAGTTGCAACGGGCGACCACTCAAACCGCCAGTTTCTGCAGCATGTGGCATGTCATGGATGATCTCACGAGACAACGTTGTGTTTGTTGCGATCACACCATCAATCTTATATTTCAGCAATGACTCAGCAACTTGTTTTATTTCATCCAAAGATAAATCTGGAGCAATTTTTACAGCAATAGGAACATATTTATTATGCTTTTTCGCTAATTCTTCCTGACGATCTTTTAAGCTCTTCAGAAGATCATCTAAAGCGTCACCATATTGCAACTGTCTTAAATTAGGGGTATTTGGTGATGAAATATTAACCGCAATATATCCTGCATAAGGATAAACTTTATCCATACAGATCAAATAATCATCTTTACCATTTTCAATTGGTGTGTCTTTATTTTTACCAATATTGATCCCGATGATCCCTTTATAGTGACTTTTCTTGATATTTTCGATCAGGTTATCCACGCCTTTATTATTGAATCCCATGCGGTTAATAATTCCCTGTGCAGGAATAACACGGAAAATGCGTGGTTTGTCATTACCGGGTTGTGGACGTGGTGTGACCGTACCTACTTCAATGAAACCAAAGCCCATTGCACCAAATGCATCAATTGCCTCACCATCTTTATCAAGACCAGCAGCCAATCCAACAGGATTATCAAACTTAATCCCCATCACTTCTACAGGACGTGAAGGCAATTTATTTCGGAAAAAGATCTCAAGCGGGGTACCGCCCATCCAAGCTAATTGATGAATGCTTAGCTCATGTGCAACTTCAGGATCTAGCTTGAAGAGAAAATGGCGGGCTAAAGGATAATAAAACATCAAGGTCCTCTCTCGATTGCAGTGGGCATACTCAAATTTGCGCGCATTTTAGCGTGAATTAACCGCCTATGCACCTGAATGCGGCAGTACATTTCAGTACATTTTAGATATATGTTAATTACCGATATTTTCTATGCTGGGCATTGAGTTTTGATCACTGAAAATCATGCGGAATCGCCCCTTGATCTCTGGGTGTGAAATGAATGCTTTTAAATGGTGAAAAGGAAAGTCGGAATGTACAAACAGCCATATAAAATTCAGGCGCGATTATTCACGCCTGATCTATTGCAACTATGCTAAAGCTCGAGTCACTTTCTCATAAAGATCCCGAGACAAATCCTCTTTTTTAGCCAATGTTTCTAACACTGTCCGCATTTTCTCACTACGAACTTCATCATAGCGTTTAAATTGCAGCAATGGCGTAATCAAACGCGATGCAACCTGCGGATTACTGGTATTCAGCGTATCCAGAATGGATAACAGAAAGTTATATCCATCTCCACTGATATCATGGAATGAATACAAATTAGCTGCACTGAATGTACCGACCAAGGCGCGTAAGCGGTTTGGATTCTGCATGCTGAATGACGGATGCTTCAGTAGCGAATGAAGACGTGACAAGCTGTCACGATCTTGTCTGGTTGCTTGAAGTCTGAACCAATTATCCATCACCAGTCCATCATGCGACCATTTTGCTTCAAACTCCTGCAGCATACGGTTTAATGACGGGAGTTCTGCATTTTTAGCCGCATTCATCGCAGCCAAAATTGCTGTCATATTATCGGCTGACGTGTAATGCGTAAGCACCAGTTCATCATCCGCAGTCGTACCATGCAACGCAATGTAATACAGACAAACACTGACAAGATCGCGTTTGGCCATTTCAGACTGCGAAATTTCATACGCTATATCTGTTTTATTTTGCTGATAGGCAACTACAAATTTTGGATATAAAGCATCAGAAATTGATTTTTCCAAATGCATTTTGACAGCATGAATTGCATCAACATTAATCGAATCAAATTGTTCAGCGAGTGCAGATTCAGTAGGTATTCTCAACATTTCCGCAACTAATGCTTTATCAAGCGTTCCATCTGCCAATACCGTTTCAAACGCCGATAATAAAGCCTGTGGTACTGTGAGAACCTCGCCCTCTTCGAAAAGTTGGATATTTACTCGTACACTTTGATGGATAAGCGTTTGAGTTGCATCCCAGCGAGTAAAACCACTGACAGCCGACTTCATCAGAATCAATAAATCTGATTCGGAATAGTCGTATTCCAATTTCACTGGTGCAGAGAAATCCTGTAATAAAGCAATGACAGGCTTTTCAGGTACATTCTCAAATACAAACGACTGCTCAAAATCAATCAGACTAAGCACTTGGTTAAACTGATCACCGAGATAACTACCTGACTGATCATAAAGAGAAACACTTAATGGAATATGTAATGCCAACTTGTCTTTCTGTTCATTGGTCGGTGGTGTATGTTGTTTCACATGTAAAACGTAACGTTTAGAAGAAACATCATAATCATCGGATACAGTCAGGATTGGAGTTCCTGATTGAGAATACCAGCGTTTAAATAACGTCAAATCAATCCCGGATGCATCCTGCATTGATTGCACAAAATCATCACAAGTTGCGGCTTCACCATCATGTCTGGAAACATAAAGCTTCATACCTTCTTGGAATTTTTTCTCACCAAGCAATGTATGCATCATACGGATCACTTCTGAACCTTTTTCATACACAGTGACGGTATAGAAGTTATTCATCTCCATGACGACATCCGGACGGATCGGATGTGACATCGGGCTGGCATCTTCTGCGAATTGCGGACCACGGATGATTTTTACGTTCCGGATACGGTTTAGTGTTCTGGAACCTAAATCTGATGAAAATTCCTGATCACGGAAAACGGTTAAACCTTCCTTCAAACTTAGCTGGAACCAATCCCGACACGTGATACGGTTCCCAGTCCAGTTATGGAAATACTCATGACCAATCACGCGTTCGATATCAAAATAATCCGTATCAGTCGCTGATTCTGCATTTGCCAAAACAAACTTCGAGTTGAAAACATTGAGCCCTTTATTTTCCATTGCGCCCATATTGAAGAAATCAACTGCGACGACCATGTAAATATCGAGGTCATATTCAAGTCCAAATCGTTGCTCATCCCATGCCATCGATTTTTTCAGACTTTCCATCGCATGGTAACTACGATTCAGATTGCCCTTATCGACAAATAAAGCCAGTTCAACTTTTCGACCACTTTTAGTGGTGAAAGAATCCTGTAAAACATCAAAATCACCGGCAACCAATGCAAACAGATAGCAAGGTTTTGGAAAAGGATCCTGCCAGAGCACCCAATGTGTACCGTCAGAATTCTTTCCTTCATCAATTTTGTTACCATTAGAAAGTAGAATTGGGTATTGAGCTTCATCAGCGGTAATTTTTGTGGTGAAACAGGCCAGCACATCCGGCCGGTCGAGATAATAGGTTATCCGACGAAAACCTTCTGCTTCACATTGGGTACAAAATGCAGGTCCTGACTTATATAACCCTTCCAATGCGCTATTGGCCGCAGGATTAATTTCCGTTTCAATGACCAGCGTAAAGGCTTCATCCGGTAGATCGGTAATGACCAGCTGATTCTCATCTACGGTATAAGATACTTCTACACCATCTACTGCCACCCGCTTCAGAATGAGATTTTCACCGTCAAGTCTTAACGGATTTTCGTGGTTGCCCACCCGGTGAACTTGAGAGGTAGCAATGACGCACGTATTTGATTCATGTAGAGAAACGTCTAAATGAATCTCTTTGATAGTATATTCAGGAGCAACATAAGCTAACCGATATTTTTCTTTTGCTATATGACCCATAGCCTCACTCCGGTTTAGTACGATTTATTAACATGTAATCACTATTTCAATAATTAGCAAAGTAATTCCTCTTCACTTTTTCTTCAGGAATCAGCATACTGAAAGTGGCAGGAGGCATGTTTTACACATGAGGTGTATGGCATATGTTTAATGAATGAGATTAGACATCCTTCTTAGTCAAAGGCGGAGCAACACGATTGATTAACGTATATCTGGTAGATGATCACGAACTGGTAAGAACCGGTATTCGCCGCATATTGGAAGATATTCGAGGGTTCAAGGTTATTGGTGAAGCTGTCAGTGGCGAAAATGCTGTACAGTGGTTAAGAGAAAATCAGGCTGATGTTATCCTCATGGACATGAATATGCCTGGTATTGGTGGTTTAGAAGCAACGAAAAAAATTCTTCGCTTCAACCCTGATGCAAAAATTATTGTTTTGACTGTGCAGACCGAAACACCTTTCCCTTTGAAAGTGATGCAGGCTGGTGCAGTCGGATATCTGACGAAATGTTCAGCTCCTGATGAAATGATTCAGGCAATCCGTTCAGTAAATTCGGGGCAACGGTATATTTCTCCTGAGATTGCTCAGCAAATTGCGCTTAGTCAGGTCTCAGCACCGACTGGTGATAACCCCTTCAAGAGTCTGTCTGATCGTGAAATGCAAATCACATTGATGATTACGAAAGGTAATAAAGTTCAGGATATTGCTGAAAGTCTTAATCTCAGCCCTAAAACGGTTAACAGCTATCGTTACCGCCTATTTGAAAAATTAAACATTAATGGTGATGTTGAACTGACTCGAATGGCGATCCGATACGGCATTCTTGATGCTGATACTCTCTGACAAATAAGGATCTGAGTTGGAAAAATCTGATTCAACCTTATTTGATCATAAACGCTTTCTTAAAGTCGTCACTGAACAGCCCGGAGTTTATCGTATGTTCGATAAATCCGGCCATATCATCTATGTCGGTAAAGCAAAAAATCTCAAGAAAAGACTCTCTTCATATTTTCGTAAAAATCTGGACAGCACCAAAACCCGCGCATTAGTCAGCAATATCACTGATATTCAAGTCACAGTGACAATGACCGAAACTGAAGCGTTGATCCTTGAGCACAATTTAATTAAGCAGCACAAACCGAAATATAATGTGCTGTTACGCGACGATAAATCTTATCCATATATCTTGCTGACTCAACATCGACATCCCCGGTTAGGGTTACATCGCGGTACCCGAAAAATCAAAGGCGAGTATTTCGGCCCATTCCCTAGTGGATTAGCCGTCAGAGAAAGTCTGCATACCATGCAGAAAATTTTTCCAATCCGCCAGTGTGAAGACTCTGTCTACGCAAATCGCTCCAGACCCTGTTTGCTATTTCAATTAAAGCGATGTTTAGGCCCTTGTGTTTCTGGTTTAGTCAGCGATCAGGAATATAACGAAAACGTAAACCTCGCACGCCTATTCCTACAAGGAAAAAACCAACAAGTTATCAGCGTACTAGTTGAAAAGATGGAACAAGCAAGTGCCGCATTACGTTTTGAAGATGCTGCAAAATTTCGAGATCAGATATTGCACCTGAGAAAAATACAGGAACAACAATCGGTCAGCGGAAATGTTCTGGATGATCTAGATATCATCGCAGCAACCATCAAAAACGGTGTGGCGAGTGTTCACATTCTATTCATTCGGCAAGGAAAAATTCTGGGCAGCAGAAACTATTTTCCTTCTTTGCCTTCAGACTGTGAACTGGATGAACTTCTTTATGGTTTTATTCAGCAATTCTATTTATCAGATGTATCGGGTAAACATTTACCGGATGAAATAATTCTGAGTCATGCTATCGAAGAAGAAGAAACATTATCTCAATTGATTACCGAAATAGCAGGAAGGAAAATTCGTATATCAAGCCGTGTTCGCTCCGAACGTTCACGATATGTGCAATTAGCACTGACCAATGCCGAAACTGCATTGAATAGTAAATTGTCACATAAATCGACCATTGAGCAACGATTCAGACAACTGGAAGAAACTCTTTCTGTTGATTTGAAGATTCAACGGATGGAATGCTTTGATATATCCCATACACAGGGTGAAGCGACCGTCGCTTCATGTGTCGTCTTCGATCGGGAAGGACCTAAATCGAGCGAATATCGCCGTTTCAATATTGAAGGCATTACCCCCGGCGACGACTATGCAGCCATGAAGCAGGCACTCTTCCGTCGTTTTAACAAACAATTGGATGATGAAAAAATACCGGATGTTTTATTTATTGATGGCGGCTTAGGTCAATTAAAACAAGCTGAAAACATTATTCAATCGATAGAAACCCTGCAAAACAGAAAACATCCTCTTATTGTTGGAATCGCAAAAGGCGAATCTCGTAAACCGGGTTTAGAAACACTTATCATGGGTTTTAGTCATGATGAGCTCTATCTGCCCGCAGATATGCCAGCGTTACATCTTATTCAGCATATCCGAGATGAATCGCATCGTTTTGCGATTACAGGGCACAGAAATCGTAGAAATAAAGCAAGAACTGAGAGCCCACTAGAGAATATCCCAGGTATTGGTGCCAAGCGGCGTCAAATGCTTCTAAAGTATCTGGGAGGAATGCAGGAAATAAAAAAAGCCACACTCGACGAATTAGCAAAAGTTCCTGGCATAAGCCCTGCCCTCGCACAGACAATTTATGATAACTTACACTAAAAATCAGATGGACTGCTGAGCAATGTTTAATATCCCCAACATACTTACTCTCTTCCGAGTTGCTTTAATTCCGGTATTTGTTGTTTTTTTCTATATTCCAGTGGAATGGGGTTATTTTGCAGCCGCCATTTTTTTCGTACTTGCTGCAATCACAGACTGGTTTGATGGTTATCTTGCGAGAAAGCTCAATCAAAGCACGGCATTTGGTGCATTCCTTGATCCTGTTGCTGACAAAATTATGGTTTCAACAGCATTGGTTCTCATTGTTGAACATTACAGTTCGGTCATTATCACCATTCCCGCCATTATTATGATTGGCAGAGAAATTCTTATTTCTGCATTGAGAGAGTGGATGGCGGAATTAGGAAAACGATCAGCGGTTGCAGTTGGTATGGCCGGTAAATGGAAAACAACAATCCAGATGCTATCTTTGACCGGTTTAATATGGCAATACAATATTTGGATGGTCTATCTTGCATATATTTTGCTCTATATTGCTGTCATCCTGACCTTTTATTCCATGATGCAATATTTGAAAGCAGCTAAATCAGACTTACTTCGCTCAACAAAATAGCAGCTTGCCCAAAAAAACGACGAACAAACCAAATCAAGACATTTAATGTTGACTATCAGTGGGATATCTATAGAATGCGACAGCATTGAAAGCGGGAATAGCTCAGTTGGTAGAGCATAACCTTGCCAAGGTTAGGGTCGCGAGTTCGAGTCTCGTTTCCCGCTCCAATTAAAGGCGTGTTAGCAAAGCGGTTATGTAGCGGATTGCAAATCCGTCTAGCCCGGTTCGACTCCGGGACGCGCCTCCAGATGCCGTCGTGGTGAAATTGGTAGACACAAGGGATTTAAAATCCCTCGCTGGCAACAGCGTGCCGGTTCGACTCCGGCCGACGGCACCATTTAATTGGTGCAACCACCCGCAAAACCTTGTACGCCGTCGTGGTGAAATTGGTAGACACAAGGGATTTAAAATCCCTCGCTGGCAACAGCGTGCCGGTTCGACTCCGGCCGACGGCACCATTCCCAATGTCAGATTCCAAAAATAGCTTAAATCTATTTGCTTATCTTACTATTATTATTGCTTATAATTGATTAGTTTGCTGTAAAGCAACAATCATTCACTCTGCTCTAATTCTGATTTTTTATATCCATCAATACCTAAAGAACTGATATTCGTGTAATTGTATCTAATCTGTTCCTCACTTATAGCGCCGAAAGATCTGAGTGCCATTTGAAATATGTTTCATTAATGATATGAACATTAGTACATATAGCAAAAGGACCCTTGTCATCTTTAGGTATGTTATTTATGACTATATATTATTTACTAATTCTTAGATATTTATAAAATATCAGACCAATTTAGTTGACATATTTATATATGTATTTTTAAATTATAAATGCATCATTAATAATTTTTATAAGGTCACCTCCATGTCTGATTTCCTGAGAGTATTTTTAAATGTACGTAGTTTGCGTGCTGTTACTCGCGAGCTCACATTAGAACAATTAAATGAAGGTTTTGAAAAGTTACAAGCTATTGTTGAAGAACGCCGTACTGATGAGGAAGCAAATCAGGCGAAAGAAGCTGCTCGCATTCAGAAGATTGAAGAAATGAAAGCGCTGTTAGCTTCAGAGGGTCTGAATATTTCTGATTTAATTTCAGCGGGTGAAACAGAAAAGTCTGTAAGCAAACGCGCGCCGCGTCCTGCAAAATACCGTTACACTGATACTAATGGTGAAGTAAAAACCTGGACTGGCCAGGGTCGTCAACCAGTACCAATTCGAGATGCCATTGATAATGGTGGATCTCTGGACGATTTCCTCATTAAAGATTAATAAAAAGGCCATGCAATGCATGGCCTTTTTATTTTAATCATGTGATTATTCAATGTATTGAAATATGTGTTCCCAAAAACGATTTTAAGACCTTATTCAAAGCTTTTCAGTTCTGACAATACATCACCTCGCCATCCTACCAGAAGCTTTGGTAATGCATCTGAAGACCCCTTCTCATAGCGCCATGACAGATATTGGTTAATAACCTTTCTGGAAGCCAGTAACTCTGCAGGTACTTCATGCTCATGTGCTGCATGCGCCACAATCTGCTTCACATGTTTAAAATCATGTTTGTAATGTGGAAAATCAATCATCCGATTTATCTTGAAAGGATAATTCTCTGGTAAATATGATAATCCTTTCTCAATACACGCCAGCAATTGTTTACCATAACGTGTTTTGTGCGATACAGGTAAACCTGCAGCCAACATTTCCCGGTCAGACTTAGGCTTTCGTTTTGCCAATTCAAGCATGATATCTTCTTTAAGAATAAAACTGAGTGGTTTATCTAAAGATACAGCAGATTGATAACGCCAAGCGGCTAGCTCTTTTAATACAGCTAATTCCGCTGGTGATAACATCCAGGCACCGGAGATATCGGTATATAACGATTCAGGATCAATGGTCGATTTTTTGGATGCAATCAATGAGAGCATTTCTTCTTCAAACCATTTATCTTTACCCGCCTCAACCAATTGTTCTGATAATTTATAATGCAAATCAGTTAAGTATGTAACATCTGCAGCAGCATATTTCTTTTGGGCTTCTGTTAACGGTCTTGCAAGCCAATCTGTCAGCGTCTGATCTTTTTCTAAATGGATACCGCAAATCTTTTCTACCAACGCCGCATACCCAAGAGAAGCGCCCATATTTAGAAAACTAGCAGCGACCTGTGTATCAAATATACGACTTGGCAGAAAACCCAGATTGCTTTGCATTACATCCAGATCTTCCTTACAGGAATGTAAAACAAACAGCTTATTGATATCAAAAGATTCTCGGATCAGCTGTTGCAGATCTAATGCCCCGAGCGGATCAATTAAATAATCTGTTCCACCAATATGAAGTTGTAAAAGCCCCAACTTAGGGTAATACGTTGAAACTCGAATAAATTCGGTATCCAGGTAAACTGAAGATGATGATGATAACGCGGAATTTAAAGACTCCATTGCGGAGTCTGAATCTATATAGCAATAAGTCACTGTGTACCTTTAAGCCGGATTATCTATATCCACAAAATGAACTTTCAGTTCATGATGTTCCTGCTGCAACCATTGTCCTAAGGCTTTAATACCATATCTTTCTGTTGCATGATGTCCAGCAGAGAAATAAACAACATCATTCTCTCTTGCTGTATGCGTTGTATGTTCCGATATCTCACCGCTGATAAAGGCATCGACCCCATAATCAATTGCCTGTTGTATATAATTTTGTGCGCCCCCCGTACACCAAGCAATATGATGAATCGGATTCTTATAATGCGTCACAATTGGAGAGCGCTCTAACACCGTTTGCAACGTTTTAGTGAATGCATCTGATGACTGCTGCTCAGATAAATAACCATGAAATACCAGACATTGAGGATCGTTTTCATCAATAGGAGCGATGTTATGTAGCCCGAGAATCTGCCCGAGTTGAACATTATTTCCTAAGATCGGATGTGCATCTAAAGGTAGATGATATGCCAGCAGACTGATTTTGTTTTCTATCAATTTGCGAATACGACGGCCTTTCATCCCCGTTAATATCGGAGACTCATTTGGCCAGAAATAGCCGTGATGAACAATAATGGCATCCGCATTTAGTTCGATAGCTCGGTCTATTAAAGCCATTGATGCGGTTACACCCGTGACTATAATTTTAATATTTTCCTTACCCTCAATCTGCAAACCGTTTGGTGCATAGTCTTTAAATAAACCAATTTGCAAATGCTGGTTAATCTTTGTTTCAAGTTCGAACAGATTCATATTTAATTCGCTACCGCAGAATAAGGAATAATCCGACCAGAAGTTCCCGTCGCACGGTTTATGCCTGTTAACTGGCGTTGCAATTTATCTTTTGATACATCAGGGCCCACAATAACACGGGTCAAAGCACCCGCTCGCATGGTTGTTGCTGTAAAACCAGAGTTTCTTAACCGATTAACCAAAGACTTTGCATTTTCAGCATTCGAGAACACGCCTACCTGAACAATCCAAGAACCGTTATGCGCAGCTGACTCAATGGGAGTTGTCTGTTTAACAGAAGCAACATTGGTTACTGGCTGTTGTTTTGCGGCTCTTTCCGCTTCTACCTGCGCTGGTGTTTTTATTGTAAGACCACTGTCATCTTTTCTTGTCTGAATCGTTGGTTCTGGTTTGGCTATTTCAGCGCTTTTTGCAACCTCAGCAGGTTTGATATCTTTTACCAACTCCTGTGGTTTCGTATTTTTCTGGCTGTTATTTTCAACCTTTGAATTCACAGACTGAACTTGCTTAGATTGTGTTGTTGTCGTTTTTTCTGAAACGTTAGTTTTGGCCGGTTGCGCTAACGTGACTGTTGGAGCAACCTCTTCAACCTGCCATGAATTATCTGAGGGAGACACGACAACTGGCGAAGAATCATTTACAGACGGAGCATCATTTACAGAAGGCGCATCATTCACAGCAACTGAACTCGTACCGCTAACAACTGAAGTAGCAGATGAGGGCGCTGTAACAACCACATTCTGTGTATCTGAAGCTTCAGGTGTTACAGTCATGGTATGTTCAGGTCTAAGCGGTAAGCTACCCGGCGGTGTAGAAATATCATTCTTCTTACCCATTAATAAATCAGGTAGAAAAATCACACCTAATGAAACGAGAATGACAGTGCCTATTAAACGATTCTGAAATTGAGTAGCCACTTTTGTTCCTTCGTTCTACATCACGACAAATTAGATTCATGCCACATTGAGCACATCTGCAATAGTTAAAAAAGACCCAAAAACAATAATAACATCACTCTCTGATGCTTGCTTTAACGCAGCCTTATAAGCTTGATGTACATTTTTAAATGTATGCTTTATGTCTGATTCAGGCAAAACAGATGATAGCATTTCAGCTGTTGCGGCTCTTGGCCCTTGCAAATCAGCTAGAAACCAGTCATCAATATAATCTCTTACTGCCGATAAAGTATGTTCGATATCTTTATCTTTCAGCATTCCAACGACAGCATGAATTCTTTTATTTGAAATCATCTGTAACTTTTTCGCCAGATATTTCGCAGCATGAGGATTATGAGCCACGTCGACGATAACCGTTGGAGAACTCATGATCTGCTGAAAACGTCCGCTTAATGCTGCCTTTTCTAAACCCTTCTCAATTGCCTGCTGAGGAATAATCCAGGATGAAGGCATATGCTCTATCACAGCAAGCGCTGTTGCTGCATTCGGTAAAGGAAGCATCGGTACTGGCAATTGTTCAATTTGTCTTACTTTACCCTGATACAGCCAATTAGCCTCGGATAGTGCATAGCTAAAGTCGCGATCCACACAATAAAGATCTGTGCTGATTTGTTCTGCTGCAGCAATTAACGTTGTAGGAATATCAGGTTCACCGATGATCGCCGGTTTTCCAGTTCTTAAAATTCCGGCCTTTTCTTTGGCTATATCTTCTCGAGTATTCCCCAACCAGTCGCAGTGATCTAAATCGATACTCGTAATCACAGAGATGTCAGCATCAATAATATTAGTTGCATCTAGCCTGCCGCCAAGCCCTACTTCAAGAAGAACAACATCTGGTTTTTTCTTTTTGAACAATGCAAATGCTGCAAGCGTTCCAAATTCAAAAAATGTAAGACTTGTTTCATTTCTGAAACTTTCGACGTATGCCAGTGACTCACAAATTTCTTCGTCACTGACTTCCTCTCCATTAATTTTAATTCTTTCGTTATATCTCAGCAGATGAGGAGAGGCATACACGCCTGTCGTATAACCCGCTTCGTTCAAAATAGAGGAAAGCATCGCACAAGTTGTACCTTTGCCATTTGTACCACCAACCGTGATGACAAAGCTTGGCAAAGAGAGTAAATCAGCACGTTCGGCCACTTGCCTTACGCGAGTCAGTCCCATATCGATTTGTTGGGGATGAATATGTTCTAAATAAGAAAGCCAGTCAGAAAGTGACTGGCTTTTTGTCATGACAGATGAAGTCATGCCTCATGTTCCTCGATAACAGACAGGTTCATGAACTTGCCTAATATAGACGCAAGCTTCTTACGCATATCACGTCGATCAACGATCATGTCGATTGCACCTTTTTCCAGCAAAAACTCTGAGCGCTGGAAACCTTCTGGCAATTTTTCACGAACTGTTTGTTCGATGACACGAGGGCCCGCAAAACCAATCAGTGCTTTAGGTTCACCAACATTGATGTCCCCCAGCATAGCAAAACTTGCAGATACACCGCCCATAGTCGGGTCAGTGAGCACAGATATATAAGGTAACCCTTCCGCACTTAAATGCTCAAGCGCTGCACTCGTCTTCGCCATTTGCATTAGTGAGAATAAAGCTTCCTGCATACGGGCACCGCCAGACGCAGAAAAACAAATCAAACCACGTCGTTCTTTGATGCATTCCTCAACCGCGCGCACAAAACGAGCGCCGACGACAGAGCCCATAGATCCGCCCATGAAAGCAAACTCGAAAGAACAAGCTACAACAGGAATTCCCAGAACGGTGCCTTTCATAACGACAAGCGCATCTTTTTCATTCGTTTCTTTCTGGGCTGACTGAATACGATCCTTGTATTTTTTAGAGTCTTTGAACTTAAGAATATCTTGTGGTTCTAATTCAGATGCTAATTCTGTTCTGTTTTCAGTATCAAGAAAACGTTCTAAACGAGCACGTGCGCCCATGTGATGACCACATTTAGGACAAACACTGATATTTCGTTCAACTTCGGCTTTATATAATACCTGCTCACATCCACCGCATTTAGTCCAGATCCCTTCTGGAATATTATGACGACGACTGTTATCGCTTTTAGGAAGAATCTTTTCAAGCCAGCTCATGGGATTCCTTACTTTAATATTAACTCGTTCAACTTTATAAAACGCATTGGTGCATCAAGGATGAACGATACATTTAACGGTGCATTAAAGCATAAAAGTCACAAATTGTTTACTTCTCGTTGGAAATTATCCATGAAACCAAAGCGGCCCTAATGGCAATTTTGGAAGTTCATAATGTTCAGGATAAGTCACATCAACTAAGTATAAACCTTCAGCTTTTGCTGTTGCGCCTGCAATCGTGCGATCTTTTGCTTCTAATACATCCGCCAGCCATTCTTTATCTTTTTCACCAGTACCCACTAATAAGAGAGATCCAGTGATATTTCTAACCATATGGTGCAAAAAAGCATTCGCCTGTATATCAAGAATGATGTAGCTGCCTGCGCGGTGAACCGATAACGCCATTACATTTCTGAACGGCGTATTTGACTGACATTGAGCCGCTCTGAAAGACGTAAAATCACGTTCACCCAACAGGCATTGACCTGCCTCGTGCATTTTTTCAGCATCAAGTGGATGATAATAATGACTTACACCTTTAGAAAGTATGGCAGGCCGCAGCGGCTCGTTAAAAATGACATACCGATAACGTCTGGCAGTTGCGGTAAAACGAGCATGAAAATCATCCGGAACAACCTTCGCCCAACGTACGGCTATATCATCCGGTAATTGAGCATTCACACCTAATGTCCATGCAGACATTTGCCGCTCAACCGTTGTCTCAAAATGGATGACCTGCCCTGTCGCATTCACACCAGCGTCAGTTCTGCCTGCACACTGAATTTCAACGGGATGGTTTGCAATTTTCGATAAGGCAGTTTCCAGTTCCTGCTGGATACTGTTTACTTCTCTTTGACGTTGCCACCCATAATAATTCGCACCGTAATATTCAATGCCAAGCGCTATACGCATGCTACTCTCCTGTTAAAATCGCGCCGGATTATACGACAGCGGGTAATAAAAAAAAGTGGTGATACAAGATCACCACTTTTATTCATCCTGATTGAAGTGAAATTAACCGATTTGGCTCAGAAGCTTTTCTGCTTCTTTAATTTGAACCGAGGAGCCTTGCCCTGTAACTTCAATAAGCAGTTCTTTAGCACTTTCTTTATCATCAAGTTCAAGGTATGCCCGCGCTAAATCTAATTTAGCACCAAAGCTACCATCTTCATCGATATCAACACCATTTTGCTCTGACAACATGTCAGGGAATTCATCAAGTCTGACATTCAAGTTCGCCTTGAGTTCGTCAGGATCAATATCTGACGCATCTGTGTCTGCAAGAAGTTTATAGATAGAAACATACTCTGTAGAAGAGTCATCCGGTTCAAATTGTTTTGTCCAATCCTTATCTTCATCATCCTGTATTGATTCAAGACTTACGTGGGTTTCACTCACCGGGTTCAGTGTCTGAATTTCTTCTTCGGGCAGTTCCCACCCTTCCGGTTCAGAGACTATCTGGTCTGCCATCTGAACGCCCACTCTCCCCCGAAGCTTTTCAATATCAAACGCAGCGAAGTGTGTTTCTTCGTCAAGCATGTTCAGATCAGGCAACTCATCAATAAGTTCAACGGTTTTTGTTTCAGGTTCCGTGACAGCGTTTTCAACTTCATTCAAATCTGGAATAGATAGATCAATTTCATGTGGATAATGATGATCTTCTGCAGCATTCAAATCTGGTATCAGAACATCAAATGTACTATTGGAGTCGTCCATCGCGATTGCTGGTGTTTCTGTCATTTCTTGTTCTTTGATTGCTACTTCACGTTTAGAACGAGCTCGCAACCAGAAACTCAGCAGAAGAACAGCTAGTACGGGGAGAGAAATCAACAAGAGTAAATTCAATGGTGTCGTTAATATACCGTGCTCAGAATCGTCTTCAGCCTTCTTAGGTGTTGTTGCTACCGTCGTCTTATTTTGATTCTCTAGTTCTTTAATTTTATTTTGTAAATCATCAATCTGGGCATTCAACGCATCTTGATTTTGAGTTTTTGCCTGTAATGCGCTGATTTGAGTATTCAATTCCTGAATATGCGTTTTTAATTCATCATTCTCTGACTGAACAACTTTAATTTCTTCTTGCAATGGACTTACAACGGGTGCTGCTACAGGCGTATCTGTTGATGCAACTAATTCGTGTACTTTCGGGTCGATCAGTCCCAGATCGGTTGAAGCAACGACTGGTTTGTCTTGTTGCTGAACCTCTGCAACAGGTTTAGTTTCTTCTGTCGTCGCCATTAATTGTGTTGGCTCACTTGCAGAAACTGTCGTTGTCGCAATAACTTCTGTTTTGGTAACTTCGGGAATTGCAGGTACAGCGCTAGAAACAGGGGCTGATACAACAGGAATCGTCACCTCTGGTTTTGCGGTTGGCTGTTTGGACACTGTTTGTTGTGGTGACGGAGAGACCGTTGTCTTCGGCGCTACGGCTTGTGCGGCTTTGATTTCAGCAAGTGAAGGAATCACCAGACGGACACCAGCCATCAGGTTACCCAGTTGTCTACCACCAAAAGCACGCGGGTTCTTGCGATATAAAGCTCTTAAAACTTGTGGTGTGTCCAGGTTCGCACCAGGATAAAGTCTTCTGATACTGTCGCTGATCGACCATGCCGTATCAGTTGGTCTGACCGGACCATAATTTTTGGTGTTTGCTGTAATCGCATAACGATCATTATTATCAGGGACAAATGGTTTGGCTTGCTTTGTACCACTAGCACCATGTTGTAATGTATTCGTTTCTGCTTGGTAAGGTTGAATCTGAGCTGGTTGTTTAACCGAGTTGTCGGGACCCTTTATTTTATATAAATCATCGGATTGCTCTGCTGCCTGCACTGAAGCAGAACACAGCGTTAATGCAATCACAGCCTGAGCCAATCTCGATAATCTGAATCCCATATTTTATTTCCTTGTTATGTCCTAACTAGCTGATTGTTCTAATTATCTTTACTCGTATTTAGCATAACTTTATCAAAATGACAGCATATTCATGCTGTCATAATCACATTAGTGCTGAATTGATTGATTATTCGCCTCAAAAAACTCAGTAATTGCCAGCGCGTCTTTCAAACGCCCACATTTCGGCAAATCAGCCACAATCACTAATCGGAAACGTTGTACTTGTTCTGCATCAGGCGTTGTAAAAGTCATATACGCAATATCTTGATTAGAACCATGTGTTACCGGAGTTAACTGCTCATCAGATAGTTCAATACCATCATACTGTGTCATTAAATCCAACAATGTTTGTTTTGGTAATGGATCTTCCAAGTCGAAATCAACAACCAGGGTCGCACCAAAAAACACTGGGACTTCTATAGTAGTGACGACGCCGGTTAGATTTTCCTGTGGGAAAATCTGTTTCAACTCATCAAAAAACACCGATGATTCTGTTGTTGGAACCGTATTGAATGCTTTTTGTGCTTGACCTTCTTCGTTTTCAATTGGACGACCGTTCATCAGTCGGGCAATTTCACTCGCTAATCCTTCCGGACCTTTATGGCTGAATGCTGAAACAGGCTGCAATGCCACCATGTTTATCGAGGTGATAGCTGTCTCTTCGAATAAAGGTGCAATCATCTTAGACAACAAGATAGTTGCATCATCTGCGCATACAACATGAGAAAGCGTTTCTGCAGTTTCAGAAAAGACAGGTAGGGATTTATCTTTCATTAAACTATTGCGCAGGTCGACTAACTTGTACGCTTGTTGTTTATTCTCTTGAATTAGAGATATGTATTCAGGTGAGTTACCAAGCAAATAAATTACATCTGCAGAATGCCAGTCAAATTCTTCAACAGGTTTCACAGACAAGCTTTTGTTCTTAAAACGAACTGTCTGTGTATCTTCCTGTTCACCTGCAGATAATAAATAGATGTCACTGAGCGTTATTTCTGCAGTTTCTAACTGCGATAAAAATTGCTCCGCCAATGGTTCTTCATAACCAATAATGGCAATGCTTAATGACATGTTTGTCTCCCAAATAAAATTACTTTGACGCAGTAGAAAAACCTAATTCATTTAAAATTGGATTTTCTGAATTTGTTGACACTGACAAAGAGGACCACTCTCTTCGTTCCGGATATTTCTTACGCATTTCATCAAATGCCCCATCCCG
>QKFI01000199.1 GCA_003251455.1 Tolumonas sp. | reverse complement strand
TGGGTTGTTCCCGTGAAACCGTTGGCCGTATTCTGAAAATGCTGGAAGATCAGGAACTGATCACCGCACACGGTAAAACGATCGTCGTATTTGGCACTCGATAATTTTGTCGAAATAAAAAAGGCTGCATTCGCAGCCTTTTTTTGTTTTGTACCTTACGCGTTCACGACTTTCTCAACTGCTTTCGTAAAACGGGCCATGCCTTCTTTGAATTCTTCTTCCGTCAAATTCAATGCCGGCGCAAAACGAACGACGTTTGAACCAGCCACTAAAACTAATACGCCCTCTTCGATGCCTGCATCAACAAAGGATTTCGCTTTTCCTGCAAACGCGTCGGTCAGTACTGCACCAATCAACAGACCCTGACCACGCACTTCTTTAAAGCAGTGGAATTGTGCATTAATTTTATCCAGTTCAGCTCGATACCAACCTTCCCGCGCTTTCACGCCTTCCAGCATCGCAGGATCGCTAATCAAATCAAATGCAGTTTCTGCGACCGCACAAGCTAATGGGTTACCACCGAAAGTTGTTCCATGCACACCCGGTTGAAATACTTGTGCAATTTCGTCTTTGGTTAACATTGCAGCAATTGGGAAACCGCCACCTAATGCTTTGGCCGTTGTCAGAATATCTGGCTCGATACCTAACTGCATATAAGCAAACAAACTGCCTGTACGACCCATACCGGTTTGTACTTCATCCATCACCAATAAGGCATTATGTTGATCACATAACTCACGCACTGCTTTTGCGAAGGCTTTATCAGCCGGTAAAACACCACCTTCCCCTTGCAATGGTTCCATCACCACCGCACAGGTTTTATCAGAGATCAGTGATTTCAGCGCATCAATATCATTGTAAGGAATGTGTTGGATAGAACCAGGACGAGGACCAAAGCCATCTGAATAATGAGACTGACCACCGACACTGACAGTGAAAAACGTACGGCCATGGAAACCTTGCAGGAATGCAATGATCTGATCTTTTCCTTCACCGTATTTTTCTTTTGCAAAACGGCGAGCCAGTTTGAATGCAGCTTCATTCGCTTCAGCACCAGAGTTACAGAAGAAAGCACGGTCAGCAAACGTTGCATTTACCATTTTTCTGGCCAAACGCAGGGTTGGCTCATTGGTCATCCAGTTACTGACATGCCACAATTTATTGCCTTGTTCTGTCAGCGTTTTAACTAAAGCCGGATGGCAATGACCTAAAGCGTTTACCGCGATCCCACCGGCAAAATCAATATATTCGCGATCATTCTGATCCCATAAGCGAGACCCAAGCCCACGCACCGGAATAAACGACGCAGGTGAATAGGTCGGTGTACAATTACTTCATCAAACCACTCACGAGTAACTTGTGTCTGCTCTGTCATACTGACTCCTTTGCTCAGTGGAAACAGCCTAAAATGAAATTTTAATCATATTGAGTGCATAATATATCACTTCTTCACAACACACCCAAATAGTGAAACATTATTGTCGCAAGAAATTTTCTAATAATTCCAAGCCTTGTTCACTCAGAATACTTTCCGGATGAAACTGTACCCCCTCAATTGGTAAGGTACGATGTTTGATACCCATGATTTCCAGGACATCATCTGATGAACAAACTTTAGCGGTAATGGCAAAACAATCCGGTAATGTTGATGGTTCAACAACAAGAGAATGGTAACGCGTCACAGTCAGCGGGTTATTGAGCCCTTTAAACACGCCCTGCCCCGTATGTTCGATTAGGCTGGTTTTACCATGCATTACCTGTTTTGCTCTGACTACACTTGCGCCAAACGACTGTGCAATGGCCTGATGTCCAAGGCACACGCCCAGAATAGGCAACACGCCAGCAAAATGCTGAATAGCCTGAAGAGAAATACCAGCTTCATTCGGCGTACAAGGACCGGGAGAAATAACCAGATGAGATGGCTTTAACGTTTCAATATCTTCAAGTGAGATTGCATCATTTCTTCTGACATCGATTTTTGCACCCAACTGACCAAAATACTGAACCAGGTTATAGGTGAAAGAATCGTAATTATCGATTAAAAGGATCATGATATCTCGCTGATTAACCGCAACATTTTTTGTGTTTTTTCCCGCTGCCACACGGACAAGGATCATTCGGTTTAATCTTCTTCATCCGCGTGTAAGGCAAAAATTCACCAGTGGTGTACAACCACTCACCAGCAATACGAACAAATTGGGAACGCTCGATATGAGGGTGTAGTCCGCTTTTATCGCGATACCAGGCACAGAAAGTAACTTCTCCGAGATCATCATTACTA
>QKFI01000371.1 GCA_003251455.1 Tolumonas sp. | reverse complement strand
TAAAGTGCTGGTGGACTACTCCAAAAACCTGATTACTGAAGAAACATTGGATCTGTTGATTGATTTAGCAAATGACGTTGATCTGCGGGATGCGATTGATTCCATGTTCAATGGCGAAAAAATCAATAAAACAGAAGGCCGTGCAGTATTACACGTTGCATTACGCAACCGTGCGAATCGTCCAATCATGGTCGACGGCAAAGATGTGATGCCTGAAGTGAATGCTGTACTGGCAAAAATCAAAGGATTCTGCGAAAAAGTTATTTCTGGTGAGTGGAAAGGCTACACCGGTAAAGCAATTCAGCATGTCGTCAACATTGGTATCGGTGGTTCTGACTTAGGCCCGGTGATGATTACTGAAGCCTTACGTCCTTACAAAAACCATCTGGAAATGCATTTCGTTTCAAACGTTGATGGTACACATATCGCTGAAACACTGAAAAAAGTTGATCCGGAAACCACACTGTTCCTCGTTGCTTCAAAGACTTTTACCACTCAGGAAACGATGACCAACGCGCATACTGCTCGTGACTGGTTCCTGAACATCGCTGGTGATAAAGCGCATGTTGCAAAACACTTCGCGGCCCTGTCTACCAACGCGAAAGCGGTTGCTGAATTCGGGATCGATACTAACAACATGTTCGAGTTCTGGGACTGGGTTGGCGGTCGTTATTCTTCTTGGTCAGCAATCGGTATGCCGATCGCGCTGTCATTAGGTTTCGAAAACTTCGAAGCATTGCTGGAAGGTGCTTTCGAAATGGATACCCATTTTGCGACCACTTCTTATGACCAGAACATCCCTGTGCTGCTGGCATTGATTGGTATCTGGTACAACAACTTCTTTGAAGCTGAATCAGAAGCAATTCTGCCTTATGACCAGTACATGCATCGTTTTGCTGCTTACTTCCAGCAAGGCAACATGGAATCAAATGGTAAGTTTGTTGATCGTAACGGTAACCCAGTTGATTACCAGACTGGCCCAATCATCTGGGGTGAGCCAGGTACCAATGGTCAGCATGCGTTCTATCAATTGATTCACCAAGGTACAAAACTGATCCCATGTGACTTCCTGGCACCAGCTGTTAGCCACAATCCTATCGGCGATCATCATCCGAAACTGCTGGCCAACTTCTTTGCCCAAACAGAAGCACTGGCTTTTGGTAAGTCAAAAGAGACAGTGGAAGCTGAGTTCCTGACTGCAGGTAAAACACTGGAGCAGGTGAAGGATTTGGTTCCATTCAAAGTGTTCGAAGGTAACCGCCCAACGAACTCAATTCTGTTCAAGACACTGACACCAAAAACTCTGGGTTCTCTGATTGCCATGTACGAACACAAAATCTTTGTACAGGGCGTGATCTGGAATATCTTCACCTTCGACCAATGGGGTGTGGAGTTAGGTAAACAGTTAGCGAACAAGATCCTGCCTGAGCTGTCTACTGCTGATAAAGTAGAAAGCCATGACTGCTCAACAAATGGCCTGATCAATACATGGAAAGCGTGGAAATAATTCCGTTTTCAATTCCTAAAAAGGCGCTTTATGCGCCTTTTTTATTTCCTTTTATATGTTTTTTATTATTGGACAAAGATCAGTACGCAATCTCGTAATATTCCACCCGGTTACGTCCTTTATTTTTAGCTTGATATAGTGCCGAATCAGCTCTATTCAACAGGTCATAGCCATTTTCATCTTTTTGCGAAACGGATGACACACCAAAGCTGGCTGTAATTGTTAGTTCCAGTGAGAATTCTTTCAATATCATCAGATTCTTACTCACCAAGACTTTTAATTTATCAGCCGTAATGATGGCTTCATCAATTTCAGTTTCTGGCATGATAATTACAAATTCTTCACCACCAATACGGGCCAGGAAATCAGTTTTCCGAATATGTTGCTGAAGCTGTTTTACAAAAGTAACTAAGACTTCATCACCGACCGGATGCCCATAGCTATCATTAATATGTTTAAATAAATCAAGATCAATCATGATAAGACTGAAGGATCTGATATAGCGTTTAAAGTGCTTAAACTCATTGGTCAGCTGTGTTTCAAACGCGCGTCGGTTTGCTATGCCTGTCAGTGGATCTGTTTCGGACAAATGGCGTAATAACGTTTCTGCTTGTTCTCTGGCATCAATCTCTTTTTGTAACCTTTGATTCGTTCGATATATCCAACTGGCGAATGTCGCAAGGATGATAGTTAATAAGGATGAGACTCCGGTGATATATAAGTAGCGGGATATATTCGGTTTGTTATTTATTTCTTTATAAATAAAGGGGGATATTTTCTCTTCATTAATGAGCATCTTATGTTCAGTTAATACTTCAGCGATGCGGAGCCATCGTCCGGGATTCATGTGTCCAACCTCAATAATCTCGGGTTGCATGAGTTGCATCATCGCTTTCGCCTCAAACTCCAGATGTTCGCGACTTTTATCTGTGTCGTATTTATTTTTAATCAGTGTGATGATTTCATCCGGATGCTGCATGGCATATCTCCAGCCAGCCATACTTGCTTTGCGAAAAGCAGCGACACGTTCGGGATGATTTTCAAGTTCACCCTGTGACGTAAATAAAACATCGCCATAAAAATCAATACCATAAGTGCGTGGATCAATCAGTCGGTAGGGGATGCCCATTTTTTCCAGCAAAAATGGTTCATTGGTAACATAAGCGTCGTAAGCATCGACTTCACCATGAATCAACGGATCGAGGTCAAAGACTGTTTGAACAAGATTCAGTTTACTTGGAGCGATTCCTTCAGCTCGGAATGGTTCAAGCAGTTCGAGACTTTGCTCAAGCGGGAAGATAGTCATCAGTCTTTTGTCGACTAAATCATGTAGATTCTTGATTCCAGATTTTTCCAGAACTAACCAACTGACAGCTGAATGTTGCAAGGTCGAAGCTAGTGCAACAATTGGTTTTCCCCGAAGAAAATCCAGAATCAGACCTGAGTTTGAGATGCCATATTGAGCTCGCCCCGATAACACTTCATCAACCGGAGAGATAAATTGACCGGTATAACCATTCGGTCTGAGTATCACATCAAGTCCGGCTTGTTTATAAAATCCTTTTTCTGATGCCGCGTAATAACCGGCAAATTGGAACTGGTGTGTCCATTTCAACTGTAAGGTGATCTGGTCGTCTGCGAAAGCCTGACTACTCAGCAATACAGCAAGCAGAAACCATCTAAAACCCATAGATATCACCTAGTTGAATGATTGCTAAAAATAGAAAATAGGCATCATTTGATGATAGAGCAACTTGATGAAAGCTGCGAGGTACTAGAAAACTATTAACCCGATCACAAAATATAAAAATCATATTTCAAGAGGTAATTTGGTATTTTTTGGATTCTTATGGGTACATTTATTTGATTTGTGAATTAGATCACTGTTTTGTCGGCGGAGGATCTTGCTTGAAATGTGATTCACTTCACAAAAAAATGGGGGTTGACACATTTTTGTAGCGAAAAATTCATGAAGACACCTGATTTTGTGTGATCTGGATCACTCATTTTGTTGGGGTGGGGGTCCCGTAACTTGACCAATGTCACAAAAAAAACCGCTCTCATACCGAAATCTTTGGAAAGTGGTAGATTTATTACTGACACAACAAATCGCGGATCGGCAAATCCGCTACCACTTTTAACCATTGATTCAGGCATCGAACGGGGTGTTTTATGTTATCACCAGACACTAAGGTCAAGATACAGAATTTTGGCCGTTTTCTCTCCAATATGGTAATGCCCAACATTGGCGCATTTATCGCTTGGGGGTTTATTACGGCGTTATTTATTCCAACCGGTTGGTTGCCAAATGAAACATTGGCTAAACTGGTTGGTCCAATGATTATGTACCTGCTGCCACTGCTGATCGGTTATACCGGTGGTAAGTTGGTGGGTGGTGATCGTGGTGCGGTTGTAGGTGCTGTAACCACAATGGGCGTTATCGTTGGTACTGACATCCCTATGTTCATGGGTGCGATGATTGCTGGTCCTTTAGGCGGCTGGTCTATTAAACATTTTGACCGCGCAATTGACGGTAAAGTGAAGAGCGGTTTCGAAATGTTGGTTAACAACTTCTCTGCCGGTATCATCGGTATGTTGTTAGCGATGGTTGCGTTCTTCCTGATCGGCCCATTCGTGAAAGGTATGTCTGCTGCGCTGGCTGCTGGCGTAGACTTCCTGGTTGCGCATGACATGTTACCGCTGACATCAATGTTCGTTGAACCTGCAAAAATTCTGTTCCTGAATAACGCAATCAACCACGGTATCTTCTCTCCTCTGGGTATCCAACAAGCAACTGAACACGGTAAGTCAATCTTCTTCCTGATTGAAGCGAACCCAGGTCCTGGTTTCGGTGTTCTGTTGGCGTATATGATGTTTGGTCGTGGTAATGCGAAACAGTCTGCTGCAGGTGCATCTATCATTCACTTCCTGGGTGGTATCCATGAAATCTACTTCCCATACGTGCTGATGAATCCACGTCTGATCCTGGCTGTAATCGCTGGTGGTATGACTGGTGTGTTCACTCTGACTGTATTCCATGCTGGTCTGGTATCTCCTGCATCACCAGGTTCTATCTTCGCAGTACTGTTGATGACTCCAAAAGATTCTCTGGTTGGTGTTCTGTGTTCAGTTGCTGCTGCTACCACAGTGTCTTTCCTGGTTGCCTCAGTATTCGTTCGTGCTCAGGGTGCAAATACTAAAGACGAGCTGGAAGAAGCAACTCGCAAAATGCAATCAATGAAGTCAGGTAACGCTGCTGCCGCTTCTGCAAACCAAGACGATGGTCATTCACCACTGTCTGCTAAACACATCGTAGTTGCATGTGACGCTGGTATGGGTTCAAGTGCAATGGGTGCAAGCATGCTGCGTAAGAAAATTGAAAAAGCAGGCTTACCTATCACCGTTGTGAACAAAGCAATTAACAATCTGGACGAAACTGCGGACATCGTGATCACTCACCGTGACCTGACTGACCGAGCAAAACGTCATGCACCAAATGCAACCCATATTTCACTGAACAACTTCCTGGATAACCAAATGTATGACAACCTGGTTGTTCGTTTACAGGAATCTTCAAGCCCAAAGCAGGTAACCGCTAACGATGCAGTATATCGTGAAGCGGCTGCAAGTCCTGCACTGTTTACCCTGAGTCCAAGCCATGTTCGTCTCGGCATGAAAGCTAGCTCAAAAGAAGAAGCAATTCGTCTGGCAGGTGAACTGTTGGTAGCGAATGGCTGTGTAGAACCAGAATACGTCGATGCGATGCAAGAACGCGAAAAACTTTCTTCTACCTATCTTGGTGAATCAATTGCGATCCCTCACGGAACAATTGAAGTGAAAGATAAAGTGAAGAAAACTGGCATCGTGATTTGCCAATACCCTGCGGGTGTGAAGTTTGGCGAAGAAGATGATGAGGTAGCTCGTCTGGTGATCGGGATTGCAGCTCGCAATGATGAACACCTCGAAGTAATCAACAACATCACAAATGCTTTGGATGACGAGTCGCTGATTGAACGTTTAGCAACCACTACGGATGTGAATTTCGTAATTGAACTGTTAAGCGGTAAACGCGCAGCATAAGCTCAAGTAAACGAAGGCCACAGTTTGATGTGGCCTTCTACTTCTGATAAGAATCGATAGAAAAATCGGAGAATAAAATGAAAGCTTTACATTTTGGTGCTGGAAATATTGGTCGTGGTTTCATTGGTAAATTAT
>QKFI01000426.1 GCA_003251455.1 Tolumonas sp. | reverse complement strand
AACGATCCGTTGTAATCATTCGATGTCATGAAAAACAGCCCGCTAGGGCTGTTTTATTTTGGGCTGATTATTGCGCCAGACCGATTTGTTTCATGAATGACTGGTTATCCCACATCAGCCACTCTTCATCCATCACGCCGTCTTTATTCCAGTGACCGATGGTCATCATCCCCAGCTTGAAGCTTTTACCTGTCGGTGGGATGGTTTTGCCTTCACCAATCGGCATTGGTTGGCTGAAGGTCCCATTCACAGAGCCGGAAACTGCTGTCCATTCGCCAGAGGCGATCCGAATTGGATGTTCGGTAATATTTGTATCCGGAGCAAACACAAACATCGGTTTCAATTGCTCGATGTGGTCAGCTAAACCTGTCGTCGTGTGTCCATCCGGATAATGCACAATGATATTTTTTGCGTGTGATTTACTCAGCTCGTTCCACTTCTGACCGCTGTAAACGTTGAAATCCAGATCATCAAAATTAGCTAAGTTTTTTGTTTCGGTCGCTTTGGTTTTCGCGATCGCAGCAACTTGCGCCTTTAATGCTGCCAGTTCAGCTTTTTCGCTGGCGGATAAATCTTTTGCGAAACCCTGAGTCGCGATGCTGCCCAGAAGAAGTGCGGAAGCGATGTATGCAATTTTAGTGTTCATAATGTATTCCCTGACGTTTGATTGAGTATTGGTCGTCGCTTAGTGACGATAGACACATCATATCGACAACAATCAGAGTAAAAAGTGGGCTACTGGTAATGAATTATTACGGTAAACGCAATAAAAAGACCTGTCAGCAGAATACCGACAGGCCTTGATGAATACGAAGGATTTCTCGCTCAAATGGGATGGTTTATTCCGCCCGGCTATCAAATACACTCAACACGCTATCCAGGATCGCCAGACCCTGCGTCACTTCTCCTTCAGTGATGATACAAGGTGGCACCACGTGAATGCGGTTTTCCACCACAAACGGCAGCAGACCACTTTTCACCAGCGTCGATTTGATTTCTGCCATGGTTGCTGCATTCATCGGCTGACGGGTTTCCTGATTGCTGACTAATTCCAGCGCCCAGAACACACCGCTACCACGCACTTCCCCGATGATCGGGTGTTTTGCGGCCAGCGCTTTTAAGCCTTCACCCAATACACCTTTACCAATCTTCGCGGCATTTTCCACCACACCTTCTTCTTCCATCGCATCCAGCGTTGCCACGATAGCAGCCATCGCCAGTGGATGTCCGGAATAGGTCAGTCCGCCCGGGAAGAAATGATCGTTAAAGTACGCCGCAATCGGGTCAGAAATCAGCACACCACCGGCAGGTACATAACCAGAGTTCACACCTTTCGCGAAGGTGATCAGATCGGGCACCACATCGAACTGTTCAAACGCAAACCAAGAACCGGTACGGCCAAAGCCAGCCATGACTTCATCCAGTATCAACACAATTCCGAATTCATTACACAGTGCACGCACACCTTTCAGATACCCTTCTGGTGGCGTCAGGATGCCCGCAGTACCCGGGATACTTTCCATCAGAATCGCAGCAATGGACTGCGGACCTTCACATTCGATCATCCGACGCAGATGTTTCAGGGCTGATGCACACTCCTCAGCCTCAGTGCTGGCAGAAAACTCTGAACGATATAGATACGGATGGAAGAAATGAACATGGCCACGCGCATATTCATTCGGTACACGACGGAAATCACCCGTCGCAACAATCGCACTACCAGTATTGCCATGATAAGAACGGTAGCCAGACAAAATCTTATCTCGACCAGTAAACAGACGAGCCATACGCATCGCGTTTTCGTTGGCATCGGCACCAGCGTTGGTAAAAAACACCTTGTTAAAGTTGTCTGGTGCACGCGCCACAATCCGTTTTGCAGCTTCACCACGCGCAAGATTTGCAGTTGCTGGCGCAATCGTCGCCAGTTCTGCAGCCTGCTGCTGAATCGCCGCAATCACTTTCGGATGCTGATGACCAATATTGGTGTTCACCAGCTGACTGCTGAAGTCGAGATATTCATTGCCGTCGAAATCCCATAACCGGCAGCCAGAACCACCAGCAATCACCATTGGGTTGAGTGCGCCCTGAACTGACCATGAATGGAATACATATTGTCGGTCGAGTTCCCAAACATCCTGGTTCGAGACTGCCAATTCCGCAGAGATAGCTTGATTCATCATACGTCCTCACTTGCTGTATCGTCGGTGCGGGAAGTCTGTCCATCACACCGGTACCCTTTGGTGTCAGACTAGAAAGGATTTACGCAGACGGTTAGAGCCAGTTGCCGGCAATTCCTGTGTCAGATCTGGCCTGATGGGTTCTTACCCATTGCTCGCCGGTTTGTGTCCCGTCAGTTGTCTCGATCTGGCTCTATTGCCACAAGACAGATCTTCGTAAAGTGACAATCAAGCTCAGGGAACGGGATGTCGCACATGGTCAGTGCTTTCTTAATCGCCTTTCTGGCTGGTGTTGTGCGCGGTTATTCCGGCTTTGGTTATGCGGTATTAGTGGTGTTAGGTCTCAACCTGCTGTTACCGGCACAACAAGCACTGGTCACTGCAATTTTGCTCGATCTGGCCTGTTGTCTTGGTTTACTGCGTCAGGCTGCGCTGTCGTGTCATGCGCCACTACTGAAACGATTGGTATTCGGTATGTTGGCCATTCTGCCGGTTGGTTTATTACTGGTGAACTGGTTGCCTTCGTCTCTGATGAGTCTGATTGTAGGTGGCGTTTCGCTGATTGGGGGCGTACTTTTATGGTTAAACCGGCCTATTCGCCCTTTGTCGAATCGATTTGCACTGGTTGCGGGCATGACCTCCGGACTGGCAATGACCACAGCGTCTGCCGGTGGGCCACCGTTGATGGTTTATCTGCTGAATCAACCAATTCCAGCCAGACAACAACGCAGCACGGCCATTCTGTTCTTTGCAATTTGTAGTAGCTGCGCACTGATCGGTCTGGCCATATCCGGACTTTTCAGCAAACCAATCTTTGAATTGGCCATGATTATGTTTTTACCGTCGCTGCTTGGCAATCAACTTGGGCAGCGTCTCTTTCACCGGTTTGGTCACCTCGGCTTTCGCCAATGGGTGGCACCGTTACTGATAATGATGTCGTGTTGGGTGATCATGTCTCACCTGTGAGACGACCGCACGAAATGTGTTTTAAAAGAATGAATACAGGAGTCTCAGATGGGAAATGTCGTCTTTATTACGGGTGCAACCTCTGGTTTTGGTCGTGCAGCTGCACGTCGTTTTGCACAAGCCGGCTGGTCTGTTGTTATCACGGGGCGTCGTGAAGATCGTCTGAAAGCGCTGGCGGACGAACTGTCACCATTAGTCCCTGTTCATTATGCAGTGCTGGACGTGCGTGACAGCGAAGCCGTAAAAACTGCTGTTGCCAATCTACCGCCAGCATTCAAACAAGTGAAAGCCCTGATGAATAACGCCGGTCTGGCGTTATCACCAAACCCATCACAGACGGTTGCGTTGGAAGACTGGCACACCATGATCGACACCAACGTCAAAGGACTGGTCAATGTCACTCACGCTCTGCTGCCAACACTGATTGAAACCGGTGCAGGTGCTTCGATCATCAATATTGGTTCGATTGCGGGTCAGTGGCCTTACCCAGGTAGCCATGTTTACGGTGGCACCAAAGCATTCGTCAAACAGTTTAGCTATAACCTGCGTTGTGATTTATTGGGAACTGGTGTTCGTGTAACCGATCTAGCACCGGGCATTGCAGAAACTGAATTTACGCTGGTAAGAACCAAGGGCGATCAGGATGCATCAGACCGTCTGTATCGCGGTACCACCGCACTGTCGGCGGAAGATATTGCAGAACAGATGTATTACATCGCAACACTACCGGATCATATCTGTATCAACCGAGTGGAAGTGATGCCAACCCGTCAGGCTTGGTCATCATTTGCGATTGATCGCGACTAAGAGACATCTCGCGTTAAGCTACACAGACAGCGTTCGCCAATACGGACGCTGTCTGTCATAACCTAACCACGAACATCAATACGTTCCACCGCCAAGTTATCGGCCGCTTTCAATTCTTCCCGCTGTTGCAGCATTTCAGCCATCAAACCACCGTTGCCGTTGCCAACTGGAATTTTTACCTGTGCTAAACGTTCCTGCGCAGCTTCATCGGTGATCGCTTTGGCTGGGAAACGAACTGCCAGCATTTCAGCCATCAATCCACCATTCTGATGTGTTTCTGCTGGTAACTGCACCTGGGCCAGACGCGCCTGCGCAGCCGGATCAGTGATCACTTTTGCTGGGTATTTTTTTGCCATCATTTCAGCCATCAGACCACCATCACTTTCCGCTTGTGCGGCACCAATCGCAAACACAGAAGCCAGAACAATCACTGAATTACGAATCATGTTTTTCATTTTTTTTCTCCAATCTTTCATGAAAGGCAATCGGAATCTCAACGGCACGATTGCCAGAACTTTCGAACAATGTGAATTAAGCTTGTAAACCTGCCCAGCTTGGCGCAATCGCAGTACCAAGACCGGCGCCATAACCGAGGTAAATATTGAAACCGGCAACTGCCTCCAGATAACGGGCATTTTTCAGACGACCGGCATCAATGACCTTAAAGCCCAAGTCAGCAGCAACCGTCGTGACGGTCTCTTTGGCACCAGTATCATCACTAGCAACAAACACCTGAACCTGTTCACCTGATGGCAATGTCGAACCGCCTGCCAGCACCTGTGCAAACACCGTATTAAAGGCTTTCACAATGTTGATACCAGGTACGGCCTTTGCGATTTCTTCTGCAGCAGAAGTGTTGTGACCAATCGTCAGACCCATGTAATCGGCCGTCAGTGGGTTGGTAATATCAATCACCGTCTTACCGCTGATATCGCCCAGAGACTGCAATGCTGCCACCGCATCGCCATAGGCGGTTGCCAGAACAATCAGATCTGCCGTTGCAGCGGTTTTTGCATCGACGGCGGTTGCGCCATTGGCTTTTGCAACTTCGGTCGCTTTCTCGCTGTTACGAGCAGTCACCAATACGGTATGACCTGCGTTCGCCAGTTGTTTCACGAAACCTGAACCCATATTGCCTGCACCAATCACTGAAATTTTCATTGCATCGCTCCTGATTTGAATTTGTTGGCGCCATCAATTTGTTGATGACCTTGGAGCTAATGATAGTTGCAACAATCAGAAGAAAAAGCGCATCCTCGACAAGGAATTATTACCATTTTCGCAACAATTAGACTAAAAACACAAACAGATGGGCTGACGAGAGACATCACCAAAAACAAATTTACGCAGGAGAGAATCGAAGAAGATATTGCAGAACAGGCATAGGACATGAAACAAATAGACGGGCAGCATCAAAGACAGCGTTCGATCATTCGGACGCTGTCTATCATCATTTAGCTACAGACATTCGTATTTTTTACAGTCATACCATCATTCGCATCAATGATATTCGTGGTATTAGCAGCCATGTATAAATTTTTATCATTCACGAAATATTTTTGCTGTGATTGTTGCATTTCAGTGCGTAAACCACCGAAACCTTGTCCACGCGGAATTTTCACAAGCGCTAGGGCACTTTGCACATCGTTATTAGTGATTATTTTTGCAGGGAACCGCGCAGCCAGCATTTCACTCATCAATCCGCCATCCTGAATTGATGCGCCAGGTAATTTCACCTGCCCTAAGCACGCCTGTACATCCGGGGTTGCCGTGATTAT
>QKFI01000264.1 GCA_003251455.1 Tolumonas sp. | reverse complement strand
AATAAACTAGAAAAGGCTATCGTTTTTTCAAAATTGAAAATATCGCAGAACTGTTCATACAACATATACGTTCCCCGATATCTTCCATCCAGGCTATAACCAGCAATATGTGGTGTCGCTATTTCGGTCAAAGGTACTAATGATTGCAGAATATCAGGTTCCTTTTCCCAAACATCCATAATCAATCGTAGCGGCCTTGCACTGGTTTGCCGTCTATAAAGCGCATGATTATCCCAAACTTCCCCACGACAGGCATTTATTAAAATCTGATCATCCCGAATAGAATGAACTATCGATTCATTTAACAAATGAAATGTCGGGTAATTTCCTGTGTGCGTTAAAGGAACATGATATGAAACGATATCAGCGGTAAGCGCTGTCTGATAATCAACGAAAGCTCGTGGATCACCTGACTCTGCTTTGATTGGATCACATAACAGGACTTTCATACCCAGTGCAGAGGCTCTTTCAGCCACAGCAGAGCCGGTATTACCAGCACCAATGATGCCTATCGACTTTTCAGATAGAGAGAATTGATAGCGCTCAGCCAATACGAATAATGCACTCATTACATATTCGCCAACTGAAATCTTGTTACAGCCCGGCGCGCTACAAAAAGGAATTTGTCGGGCTGCCAATTCATGTTGATCCACGTGATCAGTACCAATCGTTGCAGTACCAACGAATTTCAGTTTTGTAGCTTTTGAAAGAAGTGCAGCATTTACTTTTGTAACGGAGCGAACCAACAGAATATCGGCATCGGCCAGATCATCGGCTGTCATTGATCTGCCTGCAAGCGGGATCACCTCACCAAACGCAGAGAAAAGTTTCTGCGTCAGAGGCATATTTTCATCAACGATTATTTTCATTCTTATAAAACAAAAAAAAGGGGCGATTGCCCCTTATTATGCCATTATGCAGCGAAAAGAATTAGCCTTTGTATTTGCTGAATACCAACGTTGCATTCGTACCACCGAAGCCAAAGCTGTTAGACATAACAGTATTCAGCTCTGCTTCTTCGTAAGCAGTAACGATTGGTAAGCCTTCAGCTTTTGGATCAAGGTTTTCGATATTGATGCTTGGCGCAATGAAACCATGCTCCATCATCAATAAGCTGTAAATTGCTTCATGAACACCTGCTGCACCTAAAGCGTGACCACTCATCGCTTTCGTTGCAGAAATTTTCGGTGCGTTTTCACCAAATACAGTACGAATTGCTTCCAATTCTTTCACGTCACCAACTGGTGTTGAAGTGCCGTGCGTATTCAGATAATCGATCGGTGCAGAAACAGTGCTCATTGCCTGATGCATACAACGAATTGCACCTTCACCAGATGGCGCAACCATATCGTAGCCATCTGAAGTCGCGCCATAACCAGTGATTTCAGCATAGATATGCGCGCCACGAGCTAAAGCATGTTCCAGTTCTTCAACAACAACGATACCGCCACCACCAGAAATAACGAAACCGTCACGGTCTGCATCATAAGTACGAGATGCTTTTTCTGGTGTGTCATTGTATTTGCTAGACAAAGCGCCCATTGCATCGAATTGCAGAGCCATTGTCCAATCGATTTCTTCACCACCACCAGCAAACACGATGTCTTGTTTGCCCAGTTGAATTTGTTCTACTGCATGACCAATACAGTGAGATGAAGTCGCGCAAGCAGAACTGATTGAATAGTTAATGCCTTTAATTTTGAAAGGTGTCGCCAGACATGCTGACGTTGTAGAAGACATCGTACGAGGTACCATGTATGGACCTACACGACGAACACCTTTTTCACGTAAGGTATCACATGCTTCGAGCTGGTTTTTAGCAGAAGCACCACCTGAACCCGCAACAAGGCCAGTACGAACATTCGATACCATGTCATCCGGTAATTTGGCATCAGCGATTGCTTGTTGCATAGACAAATAAGCATATGCAGCCGCATCACCCATAAAGCGCAGAACTTTACGATCAATCAGCTCAGCAACATCAATTTTGATGTTACCCCAAACGCGGCTACGCAGATTGTATTGCTCAAATTGTTCTGAATAAGAAATACCGGATTTACCAGCTTTTAATGAAGCCAGTACTTCAGCCACGTTATTACCCAGGCTTGATACGATACCGATACCAGTGATTACAGCTCTTTTCATTAATTTAAGTTCCAATATGACTCATAAGACTTAAGGTATAGTTTACCTGTTTTATCTCAACAACTGGTCTGCTTTCCCGTAAAATCCGCCACACTTTTGTGAATTAGTCGAGATTTTAGCCATGTTGCAGAACGCCAAAATCACCTGGAATGAAGCAGGTACCCCCGTTTCAGACGCTTTCGGTGACGTTTATTTTTCTAACGATAATGGTCTGAATGAAACCCGTTATGTTTTCCTTCAGCAAAACGGATTACCAGAGCGTTGGATAAACCATCCACATCCAACATTCATTATTGCAGAAACTGGTTTTGGCACGGGATTAAATTTCCTCGCGACATGGCAGCAATTCAATATTTACCGAGAACAGCAACCGAGCGGAAATGTATCACGTTTACACTTTATTAGCTTCGAAAAATATCCGTTATCACGCTCAGATTTGATTCTGGCACTCAATTCATGGCCTGAATTAAATCATTTAAGCACAAAACTGATTGATATTTATCCGCATGCGGTTTCCGGATGTCATCGTCTTCAATTTGATCATGGACAGGTCGTCCTTGATTTATGGTTTGGCGACGTCAATGAACAGTTGCCACAAATCTATTGCCCACCTGAAGGTTATATCGATGCCTGGTATCTGGATGGTTTCGCACCCAGTAAAAATCCGGATATGTGGTCATCATCCTTATTTCAACAAATGTTCAGACTTTGCCGTGAAAACGCAACACTCGCGACCTTTACTGCTGCAGGATTTGTGCGTCGTGGTCTGGCTGAAGCAGGCTTTGCAATGAACAAAGCGCCTGGTTATGGGAAAAAACGCGAAATGCTTCAGGGCAAATGTTCTAAAAGTCTGGCGCCTGATTTTTCTTCATGTTCAAAATCATCTGAGATTGCTGTCGTTGGTGGCGGTATTGCCGCTGCATCGCTGGTTTATCTGTTGACTCAGCGTGGTTATCAAGTCTCGCTCTATTGTGCGGAATCAGATGTTGCACAATCAGCATCAGGTAATCCGCAGGGTGCGGTTTATCCGTTATTACATACCCCGGAAGATACGTTGTCTCAGTTTTTTGCTGCTGCATTTGATTTTTGTAAACAAACCATTCAACCAGTGCTGGAATCACAAAAAATTCCACATGATTGGAATGGCGTTGAAATCCGGAATATTGATGAGAAACAAACGAGAAAAAATCAGCAAGTGCTGGCAGCCGGTTTTCCAGATGAGTTAATCACTTCTTGTGATAAAGGCGTATTTTTCCCGACCGGTGGTTGGTTAAACCCAGCCTTATTAACCCAGACATTATTCTCGCTGGCCAGTGAAACCGGTCAGTTATCGAAACATTTCAATACACAAATTACCGCGTTCAATAAAACAGACACTGACTGGCAGCTAGTCGATCAGACAAATCATTTATGGCATGCAGATCAGGTTATTCTTGCTAATGGTGCACACATTGATCAGTTTACCCAAACGGCAGGTCTACCTATCACCCCTGTTCGTGGCCAAATTTCATTTATTCAAGCATTCAATCATACCAATGAATCGGACCATGTCATTTGTGGTGATGGCTACGTGGTACCTCAGCATGCTGAGCAGCAAGTGATCGGTGCAACTTATACCCGAAATGATTTCAGCAGAGATGTAAGGGAAAGCGACCATCAAGAAAATATACAGAAAATGCAGTCTACACTGCAGTCACCATCCACACCTGTAACAGTCATCGGTGGACGCGCCGCGATTCGTGCTGTCACTCGTGATCATTTGCCCCTCGTGGGAGGAATGCGTACCTTGCCTGAAGATTCTGACTTATCCGAAGAAATCAGCTCATTTTCTGCTGCTGGTTGGTTACCAGATAATAAAACATCGCTTTATGTGCTTGCTGGACTGGGCTCACGCGGACTTTGTTCTGCTCCGTTAGCTGCAGAAATTCTTATTTCACTCATACTTAAAGAGCCATTGCCATGCTCATTACCCGTTCTGAATGATTTAGATCCACAACGTCGATGGCTGAAACCGTTTTACCGTAAATGGAGACGAGCACAGCGTGCTTAATCTCATAGAGCGTTGCGCTTATATACTGATATCATGGGCGGATTTTCGGCAAATAGCCTTAAATGACCTGACTTTGTCATAAATGGCGAGTATAGTTCGCCCCAGAAAACTATGACCCCAACGAGTGCCTTTAAAGGGGGATCCTATGATTACCGCCTACATGCTGCGGAATAAACTTCTGGATGTCGTGCAATTATCGCCACAAGATGTTTTACCGCCCAATACAATCTGGCTGGATGCCCATAAGCCTGACGAAGAAGAACGTGAATGGCTGAGTAGTCTGTTTCTGGAAGAAGTCCCGGAAGAAGAAGAACTGGATGAAATCGAAGCATCCGCTCGTTTCTATTGGGATACAGATGGTTTACATATTTTGTCTTTGTTCCCACAACGTATTAGTGGGGAAACTCGTGGTGTAAACATGTCGTTTACCCTGCGAAATAATTTGCTGATCAGTTTCCGTGAAGAAGATATCGGTATTGTTCGTTTGCTTCGCCATTACATGCGCCATGATCGTGTGGAAATCGAAGATGCGATGGATGTCTTACTTGAGCTGATGGATCTGAAAGTGGAATATCTGTCTGACCTGATCGAAGATGGTTATACCACACTTGAGGAAACATCTGAGCAGGTGCTGAGTGACGAACAGATCTATGAAATGTTAAGAGAGTTGATGGATCAGGAAGAAACCAACAGTCAGATCCGTCTTGCACTTCATGATACCCGACGCGCTTTGCGGTTCTTACGTCGTACTGTACGCCAGCAATTAACAACAGAGCAGAGAAAAACCATTGATGAGGTACTGCACGACATCGAGTCGTTGTTACCACATACCCAGTTCTTATTTGATAAGATCAACTTCCAATTAGAAGCAGCAATGGGATTCACAAACTTACAGCAAAACAAGGTGATTAAAATCTTCTCGGTTGCTGCGGTTGTATTCCTGCCACCAACACTGATTGCAAGTATTTATGGGATGAACTTTGCGCGTATGCCAGAACTCAACTGGACATATGGCTATCTCGTCTCGATTGCGATGATGCTTGCATCGGCATTTGGAACTTATTTTTTCTTCAGAAAAAAAGGCTGGTTATAAAACCAGCCTTTTTATTACGGGAACGAACACGAACAGACTTATTTAGCAGTGATCATCGTAGCAAGCAAATCTACCGCTTCAGCCCATTCTGCATCCTCTTCGAGAGAATCTCTTAAAAAATCTGACTGTGATTGTGTCCAAAAAGCGGCTTCCGCAATCGGTACCCCTTTGGGTACGTGATGGGTTGCGATAAAAATCCGCATATTTACATCATCGTGTTTTAATCCGAGCTGCTGAAATAAATCCCGCAGATTTTGCATTCCTGTATCCATTTTGGGCGTCCATCACAGATAAGAACTATTATCAGTATAGTTTACTTTTCAGGATCTCAAGATGACGACGACACGGAATGAAACAGATTCAATGGGCGAAATTACAGTTCATGCAGATAGGTATTGGGGGGCGCAGACAGAGCGTTCAATACACCACTTTCCGATTGGCGTGCAACGGTTTCAGTGGTCCCGGCCCATCATTCGTGCGTTAGGTATTCTTAAGTTTGCAGCAGCCAAAGCCAACTTCGAACTCGGTACTTTATCGCCTGAACTGGAGAAATGGATCCTCCCTGCTGCTCAAGAAGTAATCGATGGAAAACTGGATGAACATTTCCCTTTAGTCGTGTTTCAGACTGGTTCAGGCACTCAGTCGAACATGAATGCGAATGAGGTCATCGCTAACCGCGCGATCGAATTAGCAGGCGGGCTTTTAGGGAGTAAAAAGCCAGTGCACCCGAATGATCATGTCAATTGTGGTCAATCATCGAATGATACCTTCCCGACTGCGATGCATATTGCCGTGGTCGAAGAACTGGAACACAAACTCTTTCCATCCCTGCTCGCACTGCAGAATACGCTTCAAGAGAAATCTCAATCATTTGATCATATTGTAAAAACGGGACGCACTCACTTACAGGATGCAACGCCCATCACGCTCGGTCAGGAAATCAGTGGTTGGGTAGCACAAATTGATTTCGCAATTCATGGAATTCAGAGTGCAAAACAAGGTTTATATGATCTGGCAATCGGTGGTACTGCCGTCGGGACAGGGTTGAATGCGCATTCTCATTTTGGTGATCTGACAGCAAAACATATCGCAGCGATTACGGGATACCTATTCAGGGCTGCAGAAAACAAATTCTTTGCACTCTCTGCACATGATGCGTTGGTGCAAACCTCTGCATCACTCAGAACACTTGCTGGTGCGCTGATGAAAATCGCGAATGATGTTCGCTGGTTAGCCAGTGGCCCTCGATGTGGGATTGGAGAATTGGTGATTCCTGAAAACGAACCGGGCTCTTCCATCATGCCAGGGAAAGTAAACCCGACACAATGTGAAGCACTCACAATGGTTTGTGTTCAGGTATTTGGCAATGACGCTGCCGTTGCGTTTGCTGGTAGTCAGGGGAATTTCCAGCTCAACGTATATAAACCCGTGATGGTGCATAACGTTCTCGAAAGTATTCTGCTGATCGCTGATGCCTGCCACGCCTTTAACGAATTTTGTGCCAAAGGCATTGAACCCAATTTACCGAAAATTGAGGCAAATCTTGCGCAGAATTTAATGTTGGTGACCGCACTCAATCGACATATTGGTTATGACAAAGCAGCCATGATAGCCAAAACGGCCCATCATCAGGGTAAGACATTGAGAGATGCAGCGATTGAATCAGGCTTCCTCTCAGCGGAAGAATTTGATGCTTGGATTTCGCCGATAGAGATGGCATATCCGCATAGAAAATAAAGCCTGCACATTGCAGGCTTCCAATTTTACTTCAGCGATCCGGAAAGGAATTGTTGCAGACGTTCACTTTTCGGATTTCCTAAAACTTCGTCTGGATGCCCTTCTTCTTCGATTTTTCCCTGATGCAGAAAAATCACATGATTCGACACATTGCGAGCAAAACCCATCTCATGGGTCACGACAATCATGGTTTTTCCTTCTTCCGCCAGTTTCTGCATGATCTTTAACACTTCACCAACCAGTTCAGGGTCTAATGCAGATGTCGGTTCATCAAACAGAATAACCTCTGGCTCCATCGCCAAGGCGCGAGCAATCGAAACACGCTGTTGCTGACCACCAGAAAGATGCGCTGGATATTTCACGCGAGCACGTTCATCAATGCCTACTTTTTCCAGATAGGTGATTGCACGTTTTTCTGCTTCGTCTTTGCTGATCCCTAACACTTTCATTGGTGCAGCCATGACGTTTTCAAGCACCGTCATGTGGCTCCATAAATTGAAGTGCTGAAAAACCATGGTCAATTTTGTGCGTAATAACTGCAGTTCTTTCTGGTCAACGACCTTTAGCTGCCCGTCTGTATCTTCGGCCATATGGATTTCATTCCCATTGACGAAGATAGAGCCCGCACATGGTTTTTCGAGAAAGTTCAGGCAACGCAGGAACGTACTTTTCCCTGAACCCGAAGAACCGATAATGCTGATCACATCACCCGCTTTCGCGTGCAACGATACACCTTTGATAACTTCATGCTGACCGTATTTTTTATGAAGGTCTTTCACTGCTAATTTGTAATTTTCCATCATGTACCTTTTACCAAATCTTTAGTGTGAAGATTGTGGTCTTAAATGTTTCAGCCAGTGTTTTTCCGCCATACGGAATAACCCGACCAGCATAAATGAGATCACTAAATAGATAGCCGCTGCCAATCCGAATGCATGGAATGACTTGTAGGTTGCTGCATTGACATCTCTGGCAATCTTCAGAATATCCGGCACTGTCGCGGTGAA
>QKFI01000241.1 GCA_003251455.1 Tolumonas sp. | reverse complement strand
TGGAAGAAGTTGCTGCAATGGCACTGTCAACGCGAGCGCTGAACAGCCAGATCCATATTCAACAGGCATTATCGGATAAACATTACTTCCGCAAACATGGCGCAAACGCCTATTACGGACAACAGAAGTAAAACGACACGGTAATCGCCGTTTCATACAACTGATTCAACAAGACATTTTGAAATGACTACGAATAGAGAGTGGTTAGGATGACTTTATCCTAAACAACCCAAATCATGCCTCATTCGAAACCAAAAGGAATTAAGATCATGACTAAACCATTACTGCAAATTGCACTGGATTCAACTGATTTAGCAACTGCTGTGACTGTCGCGAACAGCGTAGAAAGTTATGTGGATGTGATTGAAGTAGGAACCATTTTAGCGTTTGCAGAAGGCATGTCTGCAGTCAGCACACTGCGCAAACGTCACCCGAACCATATTCTGGTTTGTGATATGAAAACCACCGATGGCGGTGCGATCCTGGCAAAAATGGCGTTTGAAGCAGGCGCTAATTGGATCACTGTATCAGCAGCAGCCCACATTGCCACGATCGAAGCATGCAAGAAAGTTGCGGATCAATTTGGTGGTGAAATTCAAATCGAACTGTATGGCAACTGGACACTGGAAAATGCGCAGAGCTGGGTTGATCTTGGCATCAAACAGGCAATCTATCACCGCTCACGTGATGCAGAGCTGGCAGGTGTGAGCTGGACACCAGAAGATTTAAGCCGCATGCGTGCCCTGTCTGAACTGGGGCTGGAAATGTCGATTACTGGCGGCATCGTGCCGGAAGATATTCATCTGTTCCAGGGTATCAATGCGAAAACCTTTATTGCTGGTCGCGCGCTGGCTTCAGCAACCGGGAAAGCAACCGCTGAAGCATTGAAAGCTGAAATCAACAAATACTGGGCATAAATGAAATGTCGGGCAGCGTCAGGGAGCTGCCCGATGTTTTTGAGGAGAAAATTACCGTGAGCAATTTATTAGATCAACTGCGTGCCGTTACTACTGTCGTTGCTGATACCGGCGAATTACCAGCCATCAAAGCATTCAAACCAGAAGATGCAACCACGAACCCATCTCTGATTTTAAAAGCAGTTACCACCCCAGAATATGCGCCTCTGTTAGAAGAGATTGTGACTTCCGCGCGTGCGATGTCGTCTGATTTGGCGGTACAGATTGAAGAAGCAGCAGATTGGTTGTGAAATTCTGAAAAACGTTCCGGGTCGTATCTCAACGGAAGTGGATGCACGTCTGTCATTCGATACTGCCGCTACCATCGAAAAAGCCCGTAAACTGATTGGACTCTATGAGTATCAGGGCATTCCACGCAATCGCGTTTTAATCAAAATTGCATCCACCTGGGAAGGCATTCGTGCCGCGGAACAGCTCGAGAAAGAAGGTATCAACTGCAACCTGACCTTGCTGTTTAGTTTTGCGCAGGCGCGTGCCTGTGCGGAAGCGGGTGCTTATCTGATTTCCCCATTCGTGGGTCGTATTCTGGATTGGTACAAAGCAAAAACCGGTGAAGCTTATACCGCTGAAACCGACCCTGGCGTACTGTCAGTTCGCACCATTTATCAATACTACAAACAACATGGCTACGACACTGTCGTGATGGGCGCAAGCTTCCGTAACCTTGGTGAAGTGTTAGCACTGGCGGGTTGTGACCGTCTGACGATTAGCCCGAACTATTTGAAAGAGTTGGAAGAAACCTCCGGCGATTTAATTCGTGTACTAAATGATGATGGCGTGAGTTTAGATCGCCCGGCTGCGATGACTGAAGCTGAGTTCCGCTGGCAGCACAATGAAGATGCGATGGCGACCGAGAAACTGGCGGAAGGCATTCGTAACTTTGCGATTGACCAGGTGAAGCTGGAGCAGTTACTGGCAACGCGTTTGGCTTAATTCTTTTGGGTGTGGTGGATTGGTTGGTGGCTGATTCAAGGTTGGGAGGTTCGGAACCATATCCCTGTCTCCTGACTCGTCATAAACCCATCCATGGGGACTCCGCCGCGCCATCCATGGCGCGGAGGGTCATCCGACAGGGATATCATTCCTCGTTGGACAGTTGCGTTCCCCCTTCAATCACACCCAATCAATCACGCAAATTTCTTTTTATTTATTTTGAAATGACAAAGACCCAACTAATGATGTTGCAGCCAAATGGTGAACAAATGTAGCCAACGCCGCTGTGACTTCAGTGAGGCCGGGTATTTTTGAGTGGAGTTTCTGATGAGTACCGATGTAAAAACCCTGGCGAATGCCGTACGTATGCTCAGTGTCGATGCAGTACAAAAAGCCAATTCCGGCCATCCCGGTGCCCCGATGGGTATGGCGGATATCGCCGAAGTGTTATGGCGTCATCACTATAAACACAACCCGACCGACCCGAAATGGCTGAACCGTGACCGCTTTGTGCTCTCCAATGGTCATGGCTCGATGCTGCATTATTCCCTGCTGCATCTCACTGGTTATGATTTATCACTCGATGATTTAAAGCAGTTCCGTCAATTGCACTCGAAAACCCCGGGGCATCCGGAATATGGTTATGCACCGGGTATTGAAACCACCACCGGGCCTTTAGGTCAGGGCATTGCGAATGCGGTCGGCATGGCTTTAGCGGAGAAAACGCTGGCGGCTCAGTTTAATAAACCGAACCATGAAATCGTGGACCATTACACCTGGGCTTTTATGGGG
>QKFI01000388.1 GCA_003251455.1 Tolumonas sp. | reverse complement strand
CCGTCTGGGGAAATACCCGGCAAATAAACGGCGCGAAACGCGCTAATCTCTGGCTGGCATCATCGACATCAGCTTGAGTCAAGCCCACATCGGTCAGTGCAATTTCAGTTGGGGCGATATTAGGGTTAAACCAGGCAATTTCTTTAAGGCTGACCAATTGACGAATCAAAGGGTGAGATGCAACCCATTGTTCTTTCGATTTATTTGCTATCAAAACGTAACTCCCTTCTGCGTTGGTTTTTCGGCTGAATTTGCATTCCCAGGCTGAAGCACATTGGGTTTCAGTCGCATGAACATCCATTTACAAGCGAATCGACTTTATTATTTATTGCCTGAGCTTTGCTTAGAGGTCAATAGCTTTCACACAGTAATGCTATTTTTAGAAAGCTTACCTATTCGCCGTTCAAACCGGAGTTATCTGCTCAGACTGTGGCAGTGCTTCAATCAAAAACTGTAAAAAGGCATGCACCGCTTTCGGTAAAGTTCGGCCCATTAGTGTCTGCACTTCTACGTTACGAACATTCATGCCTCGATCCCGTAGCGGGATAATTCGTAATTGTTGTTCATCAATCATCGTTCGAACAGAAAGTTCACCAGATAAAGAAATCGCGCCGCCCAAAATCGAAAAATGATTAAGCGCTGCCATGTAATTACTGATGAGCACGGGTTCAAAAACCAATTGCTGCTGACTACAACAAATATCAAATATCTGACGGACTGTCGTGTCTTGATAGGGGAGTGCTAAAGGATAGGGTTGTAGTTGCGCTAATGTGAGTTGTTGGCGATCGGCAAGCGGGTGATTGACTGGCACGACGACATAGGTTGGTGCAGGCTGACGGTGTGCGACCAATATGTCTTCGGTCGGTGAAAAGCTAAAAGTCAGACCAATATCCGCATCCCCATTTTTGATCGAACGTGTTACATCTTGGGGCGACCGGACATCAAGATGAAAGTGAATGCCCTGATATTTGCGACGAAACTGATAGATCGTTTTTGGCAAGAATCCCATCGCAAAACCTTCGGTACAAGTAATAATGACATGCCCTCGGTGCAGCCCTTCCAGTGCCTGAATTTCACTAATGACGCGATCAGTTTCAAGGCTGAGTTTACGCGTATGAGCCACGAGTAATTCTCCGGCTGCGCTAAGTATCATGCCGCGTGGGCGTCGCTCGAATAGTGGCGATCCCAGACTTTCTTCCAGGCTGGCAATTTGCCGGCTAATAGCGCTTGTTGCGACATTCAAACGGCTGGAGGCTTCGCTAATCGAACCGGTTCTGGCAACTTCAAGAAAATAGCGCAGGCTTGAATTTATCAGTTGATTGGACGGTTTCATCGTAACTCCCTGTACAGATGGGTTATTGCCCGATGTTTCACAACTTTAGTGCGTTGCTTTTTTGGCAACGATACCATTTAAAAATTGATATTGAAGCAAAACTTTATCTGACATAGTCTCGAAAACAGGGCCTAATTTAAAGTTTTTATTAATGGATTTATTTTTGCCAAGGAGAACTGCTATGACTAATTTGACTCGTTCTGTTCGTCTGACTGCCACCGGCCTGTTTTGCGCGATGGCAGTGAATTCTGCATGGGCTACAAAAGCGGATGATACGCTGGTTTATGCTTCGGATAGTGCTCCGGAAAATATTAGCCTTTACCATAACAACGTTCGCGAAGGCGTAATTCTGGCGCATTTGATTTGGGACACGCTGGTCTACCGTGATCCAAACACTGGCAAATATGAACCGATGTTGGCCACTGCCTGGAAATGGGATGATGACAAGCACATCAGTTTTGATTTACGCAAAGATGTGAAATTCCAAAATGGTGATGTATTCAGTGCAGATGACGTCGTATTTACGTTCAACTATGCTTTGGCTCCTGAATCCAAAATCGTTACGTTGCAAAACGTGGATTGGATTGAAAAGGTTGAAAAAGTAGATGACTACAAAGTTCAATTCACATTGAAAAAACCTTTCCCTGCAGCACTTGAATACCTCTCAGGCCCACTCCCGGTTTACCCTGCGAAATATTTTCAGAAAGTCGGCTTAGAAGGATTCAGTAAAGCGCCAATCGGTACTGGACCATATATGGTGAAAAGTATCGTAAACGGCCAGAGTGTCACGCTCGATAAAAACCCGACTTATTTTAAAGAAAGCCCACAGGGACAACCCAAAATTGGTCATATCAAATTTGAAGTGATCCCTGATCCTGATACACGCATGGCGCAATTGATGACAGGGCAAGTTGATTGGATTTGGCGCGTTGGCGCAGATCAGGCGGATAACCTGAAAAATATGCCAAATCTGACCGTGCTGAGCAGTGAAACCATGCGTGTTGGTTTCCTGACGCTGAATAGTCGTGGCACAGATGAACCAAACTCACCATATACGAAACTTGCTGTGCGTCAGGCAATCAGTTACGCCATCAACCGCAAAGGTATGGCTGAATCAGTGATCCGTGGTGGCAGCCGTCCGTTGTTCACACCTTGTTTCCCTTCGCAATTCGGCTGCAATGACAAAGCAGCGGTTACTTATGAATACAATCCGGAAAAAGCAAAAGAGCTGTTGAAATCAGCTGGCTATCCAGATGGTTTTGATACAGATATTTATGCTTATCGTGACCGGGATTATGCAGAAGCGATTATTGGTGATCTGCGTAAAGTTGGTATCCGCGCTAAATTACATTATCAAAACTATGCGACCCTGCGTAACGAGCTGCGTGCCGGTACAGTACCACTTTCATTCCAGACTTGGGGTTCTTATTCAGTGAACGATGCCTCTGCCTTTATTGGCGTTTATTTCAAAGGTGGGGCAGATGACGATGCAAAAGATCCTGAAGTCAAAGGTTGGGTAGAAACGGCTGATACCAGTATGGATCCGAACGTTCGTCAGGAGTTCTACGACAAAGCGATCCACAAAGTCACTGAGAATGTTTATAGCGTTCCGATGTTTTCTTATACCAGCAACTATGCCTTTACCTCTGATCTAAATTTCAAGGCTTATCCTGACGAATTACCTCGTTTCGCTGAAGCAAGCTGGAAATAACCTGCGTGGCAGGGTCAGGGCCTGACTCTGCCATTTTTCACTGTGACATTGTCGAAAAGGAGGTTGGCAATGGCTGCTTATTGCTTACGCCGTTTACTCATGGCGCTTAGTGTGGCGCTGACCGTATCCATTGTCTGTTTTATGCTGCTGCATCTCTCTGGTGATTTGGCTACTGCCATCGCCGGGCCAGAAGCAACAGCGGAACAGGTAGAAAAAATCCGCGTTCAATTCGGGCTCAATCAACCTATTTTTTATCAGTATCTGACCTGGTTATGGTCTGCCCTGCACCTCGACTTTGGCCAGTCATTCTTTTATCAGGACTCAGTCATTTCTCTGATTCATGAACGGATACCTGTCACTTTAACGCTTGGCGCGATTGCATTGGCGGTAGCGACTTGTGTGGCGATCCCACTGGGGATCCTTGCGGCAATCAAACAGGATTCATGGCTGGATCGGTTTGCATTAATGATTGCGGTACTTGGGCAAGCAATGCCTAGTTTCTGGTTCGGTCTGGCGCTGATGCTGGTTTTTGCCGTCAATCTGCACTGGTTACCGGCTGGTGGAACGGGTACCTGGCAGCACTATATTTTACCTGCAATCGCGCTGGGATATTACGCAACGCCATCCATTATGCGTTTGACTCGTACCGGCATGCTGGAAGTCTTAAATATGGATTACATCCGCACGGCTCGCTCAAAAGGGATCTCTGAATTTTCCGTCATCTTTAAACATGCGCTTCGTAATGCCGTTGTTCCCGTGATCGCGCTATTGGCGGTGGAGTTAGGCTTCATGTTGGGTGGTTCTGTCGTCATTGAGTCAGTTTTTTCACTCAAAGGGATGGGGCAACTCGCGTGGGATGCGATTGCGCGAAATGACTATCCGGTTGTGCAGGCTATCGTACTACTCATCTCCATTTTCTATATCGCACTGACTTTCCTTGCTGATTTGCTCAATGCTTTCCTCGATCCACGTCTACGGATCAACTAAGGAGCACGCCATGACATCACTTTCTTTGGAACAAAAAAAACCGATGACATTGCCACCTGTACCTCTGTGGCGCCAATGGTTACGTAATGTGTTAGGTCATCATAGTCTGACCATCGGCGCATTCTTACTGCTTGCAATCGTTTTTCTGGCGATCTTTGCTCCCTTTCTGATGGGCCACGACCCTTACGCACAAGATGTGAGCCAACGAATGATCCCTCCTGTTTGGCACGATAAGGGGAGCTGGGAGCATATTTTAGGTACTGACAAACTAGGTCGGGATTATCTCAGCCGCCTAGTCTACGGAACTCGGATCTCTCTGGTGATTGGCTTGGCTGCAGCCCTCATCTCAGGTTTTATCGGTACGACGCTGGGCGTTTTGGCCGGCTATTTTGGTGGTAAAACCGATACGGTCATTAGTTACATCATCACTACGCGGTTATCGATGCCAGTCATTCTGGTTGCACTCGCGATGGCTTCTCTGGTCGGAGGCTCATTACAGGTAGTGATACTCCTACTTGGGTTTCTGTTGTGGGATCGTTTTGCCGTCGTTGCCCGTGCTACAACGCAACAAATTCGTGAAGCAGAATTTATTGCCTCCGCCAAAACACTCGGTGCATCGACATCTTACATCCTGCTGAGAGAGGTGTTGCCGAATATTCTGAGCCCACTCATCGTGGTTGTTACGCTGGAAATGGCGCATGCCATTTTGCTGGAAGCAACGCTCTCATTTCTGGGTTTAGGTGTTCAGCCGCCATTACCGTCCTGGGGCTTGATGGTCGCGGAAGGAAAAGCATTCATGTTCTTTCAACCATGGGTGATTGCAATCCCGGGTATCGCATTGATGGTGCTGGTTCTGGCTATCAATTTAGTCGGTGATGGTTTACGCGATATGAATGCGCCGGGCGATCGTTCATAAGAAGCAGGAGAAAGACATGAGTTATTTAGTAGATGTACAAAACCTGCAAGTCGACTTACCAACACCAAAGGGCATGTTACATGCGGTACGAGGTGTCGATATTCAGGTTGAACGAGGCGAAATGCTCTGCATTGTTGGCGAATCTGGTTGTGGTAAATCGATGACCTCGATGGCTTTGATGGGACTGTTACCAAAAAAGGCTCAATGTCAGGCAGATCGAATGATGTTTGATGGCATTGAATTGCAAACTTTAGGGAACTCCGCGCGAAACGCTTTACGTGGTTCACGAATGTCGATGATTTTTCAGGAACCGATGACATCGTTGAATCCGACATACACGCTCGGCAATCAGTTGTGTGAAGGCATCATGAGACATAAAAAAGTCTCAAAGAAAGAAGCCAGAGAACGCGCTGTATATCTGTTGGATCGCGCAGGAATTCCAATGCCTGAGGCGCGATTGAATCAATATCCGCATGAACTGTCCGGCGGATTACGTCAGCGCGTCATGATAGCGATGGCGTTGATGTGTGAACCAGATCTTATCATTGCGGACGAACCCACAACGGCATTGGATGTCACGATTCAAGCGCAAATTCTGCGTTTGATCCGGGAATTACAGCAAGAGTTTGGCACAGCAGTGATCTTGATCACCCATGATCTTGGTGTAGTTGCGCGTATCGCCGACCGCGTTCAGGTCATGTATGCCGGACAAGTCATTGAACAGGCGCCTGTCCGCGAGCTCTTCCATCATGCAAAACATCCATATACACAAGGGTTGCTCAATTGCATCCCCGTTCCTAGTCGTACACAGCCAGGTCAGATGTTGGAAGCGATTCCTGGTGTTGTTCCCAGTCTGATTGGTGATTTAAAAGGATGTGCATTTGCGAACCGTTGTAGTGAGGTCTGTTCAAGCTGCTATCAGGCCAACCCAATGTTGGATCAGT
>QKFI01000275.1 GCA_003251455.1 Tolumonas sp. | reverse complement strand
TATAAATCTGACGAGCAGTAGGATGCTGACGGATTTTCTGGTACATCAGAGGTTGTGTTGCTGTTGGTTCATCCGCCTCGTTATGACCGTTCCGGCGATAACATACCAAATCAATCACCACATCGCGATGGAAAGTATTGCGAAACTCCAGTGCGAGCTTGGTAACCATCAAGACCGACTCAGGGTGATCCGCATTGACATGGAAAATCGGTGACTGAACCATTTTTGCGATGTCAGTACAGTAGCGGGTAGAACGGGTATCTCTCGGATTCGATGTTGTGAATCCGATTTGGTTATTGATCACAATACGAACTGTACCACCGACACCGAATCCTCTGGTCTGGGACATGTTAAATGTTTCAGCAACAACGCCTTGTCCAGCAATCGCGGAATCACCGTGGATTGTGATTGGGAGAACTTTGGCATATTCCGTGTCCCGATGTTTATCCATACGCGCTCGCACAGAGCCAATGACTACTGGGTTCACAATCTCAAGGTGAGAAGGATTGAAGGCTAAAGCCAGATGAACATTGCCACCTTCGGTTGCAAAGTCAGAAGAGAACCCCATGTGATATTTCACATCACCTGTGCCCCAGGCATCTGCATCACCATGATGGCCAGCAAATTGATCAAAGAGTTCCTTTGGCCGTTTTCCCAGGACATTAACTAGCATGGTCAGACGACCACGATGCGCCATACCAATAACGATTTCTTTATAACTCTTTTCACCTGCTATCCGGATAATGGTTTTCATCATCGGGATCAGCATATCTCCCCCTTCCAGAGAGAAACGTTTTGCGCCAGGGAATTTTGCGCCGAGATAACGTTCTAACCCTTCAGCAGCAGCAAGTTCTTCCAATGCCTGAATCTGTTCATCATTAGAAAATGATGGTTGACTCTCAATTTGTTCCAGACGCTCCTGGATCCATCTTTTTTCTATTTGTGACGTCATGTGCATAAATTCAGCACCAATAACACCACAGTAAGTTTTTCGAAGTGAATCAAGTAAAGAACGTAAAGTCATACGCTCCTGACCACCCAGATAACTACCGACATGAAACTCACGATCAAGGTCTGTAGGATCAAGCTGATAGTATGAAAGCTCAAGCTCTGGAACGACTGGATTCTGAACCAATCCCAGCGGGTCTAAATTTGCATACTGATGACCGGCATATCGATACGCATTAATTAACTGAAGAACATGAAACTGTTTTTGATCCAAACGAAAATTGGTGCCGGAATCAGCTATCCGTTTGGGTTGAAGGACTTGTTGGCGAAGTTGATCTTTTATTGGTTGGTGTGGCTGTTCGTTTTGGAAACTTTGGCCTAGCTCATCGAAACGACGTTGCCACTCAAGAGGAACAGAGGTCGGATTACTCAAATAGCTCTCATAGATATCTTCAATATAAGCACTGTTAGCCAGATAAGAAGAACGAATCCAGGTTACAATTGCCTCTTCATGCATATTCATGTTTCTTCCTTTTGCCGACTGCCTATCCGTCAACAAATCATCGCATTCGCGG
>QKFI01000075.1 GCA_003251455.1 Tolumonas sp. | reverse complement strand
ACTACGTTTGTCCCAGCCGCGAATTGCTCCGCCCGACAGACTGATTTCCGGATTGGTCACCACTTTCTGGGGATCAAAATATTGTTGTACACCCAAACCATCGCAGGAAGGACAAGCCCCTGCCGGGTTATTGAACGAGAATAACCGTGGCTCCAGCTCGCTCAGTGAATAGCCGCACTCAGGACAGGCAAAGTTTGCAGAGAAAATCAGCGGATGTGCTTTGTCATCATCCATGTCCGCCACATAGACCAGACCACCCGAAAGCGTCAGTGCCGTTTCGAACGATTCAGCCAGTCGTAATTGTAAGTCAGGACGAACTTTAAAGCGGTCCACAACCACTTCGATGGTATGTTTCTTTTGCAGTTCCAACGGTGGCGGATCGGATAAATCACACACATCACCATCGATCCGGGCGCGGATATAACCTTGCGCCGCCAGATTTTCCAGCAGCTGTTTGTGCTCGCCTTTTCGGTTACGCACGACTGGCGCCAGAATCATCATTTTCTTGTTTTCTGGCTCAGCCAGTACCCGATCGACCATCTGGCTAATCGTCTGTGCGGCCAGCGGCAAATCATGTTCCGGACAACGAGGTTCACCGACACGGGCATAGAGCAAACGCAGATAATCATAGATTTCGGTGATCGTACCGACGGTCGAACGCGGGTTATGTGACGTCGATTTCTGTTCAATCGAAATGGCAGGTGACAGACCTTCAATATGGTCAACGTCTGGTTTTTCCATCAGACTCAGGAACTGACGCGCATAGGCGGAAAGTGACTCGACATAACGTCGCTGCCCTTCGGCATAGAGCGTATCAAACGCCAATGATGACTTACCGGAACCAGACAACCCCGTAATCACGATCAATTTATCGCGTGGCAGCGTCAGGTTGATATTTTTCAGGTTATGGGTGCGCGCACCCCGGATCTCAATCTTGTCCATAGAGCATCAACGATGAACGACATCAAACTTTCAGTATCGCATAGTTGGTACTGGATGAATAGCCAGTACTGACGCTATTATGTTAATGTGATGTTGGAATCAGTTCGGGGAACTGTCAGTCCTTGCTATCTGACAAAGAGCGCAAAAATTGATAAAATAACCAGCTAAGCATCGAACCTTTATTATTTACGGAGCAGATCATGGCCAGAGGCGTGAATAAAGTCATTTTAGTTGGCAATCTGGGGCAAGACCCGGAAGTGCGTTACATGCCAAACGGCAATGCCGTCGCCAATATTACCATTGCGACCAGTGAAAGCTGGAAAGACCAACAAGGTCAGTTTCAGGAAAGAACTGAATGGCATCGTGTTGTGCTCTACCGTCGTTTAGCCGAAATTGCAGGTGAATATCTGCGTAAAGGTGCAAAAGTTTATCTGGAAGGTCGTCTGCAGACCCGCGAATGGACTGATCCTCAAGGCCAGAAACGCTACACCACTGAAATTATTGCCAACGAGATGCAAATGCTGGATGGCCGTGGTGCTGGCGCAGGCGCACCAATGGGTAACGCACCGGCTGCACAACCTCAGGGGAA
>QKFI01000039.1 GCA_003251455.1 Tolumonas sp. | reverse complement strand
GTTCTGTCTGATGGACGTTTCAGGTTCAATGGATCAGCCAACGAAGGATATGGCGAAACGTTTTTATATCCTCCTTTATCTGTTCCTGACCCGCACTTACAAGAATGTCGAAGTTGTATTCATTCGTCACCATACGCAGGCAAAGGAAGTCAATGAACACGATTTCTTCTACTCACAAGAAACTGGGGGCACTATCGTTTCCAGCGCACTTGAGTTAATGAGTGAAATCATGCACAGCCGGTATCCTGCAAGTGAATGGAATATCTACGCAGCGCAAGCCTCTGACGGTGATAACTGGGCTGATGATTCACCACATTGTCGTGAGCTGCTGCAAAAACAGATCCTGCCTTGGGTGCGTTACTACTCATACATTGAAATCACAACGCGCGCACATCAGAGCCTGTGGTTCCAATATGAAGAATTGGCGAAACAGTTTCCTCACTTTGCTATGGAGAATATCCGCAAACAAGAAGATATCTATCCGGTCTTCCGGGAACTTTTCAAAAAACAGGCTGCATAAGTCCTAAGGAGGGAGCATGAGTGAAATCAGTAAATCCACCCTGCCCGATGGGCCTGACTGGACTTTTGAGCTGCTGGATGTCTATCAGAAAGAGATCGAAAAGGTTGCCAGACATTATCGTCTGACAACCTACCCGAATCAGATCGAAGTCATCACTGCAGAGCAGATGATGGATGCGTATTCCAGTGTCGGTATGCCGATTGGCTATCACCACTGGTCTTTCGGGAAAAAATTTATTTCGACAGAACAACATTATAAACGCGGCCAAATGGGTCTGGCTTATGAGATTGTGATCAACTCAGACCCTTGTATCGCGTATCTGATGGAAGAAAACAGTATCACCATGCAGGCGTTAGTCATCGCGCATGCGTGCTACGGTCATAATTCATTCTTTAAAAATAACTATTTATTTAAAACCTGGACGGATGCGAGTTCCATCATTGATTATCTGGTGTTTGCCCGTCATTACATTTCTGACTGCGAAGAAAAATACGGGATAGACGAAGTTGAGATGTTGCTGGATGCCTGTCATGCCCTGATGAACTATGGGGTAGACCGGTATAAACGTCCGCAAAAACTTTCTCTGTCTGAAGAGCGTCGTCGTCAGAAACGCCGTGAAGAATACCTGCAAAGTCAGGTGAATGAGTTGTGGCGCACGTTACCGAAACGTCGTCAACAGGAAGATGATGCACTGTTAGGACATCGTTATCCGACTGAACCTGAAGAGAACATTCTCTATTTCCTGGAGAAGAACTCCCCATTGTTAGAGTCCTGGCAGCGGGAAATCATCCGTATTGTCAGAAAAATCAGCCAGTATTTTTATCCGCAGAAACAAACGCAGGTTATGAATGAAGGCTGGGCAACTTTCTGGCATTACAGCATCCTGAATCACATGTATGACGAAGGAAAAGTAACGGATCGGTTTATGATGGAGTTCCTGCATAACCATACCAATGTGGTAATGCAACCAGCATATAACAGCCCGTATTACTCAGGAATCAACCCTTATGCACTTGGGTTTGCCATGTTCCAGGATATTCGCCGAATTTGCGAAAATCCAACGGAGGAAGATCGGTATTGGTTCCCGGATTATGCAGGTACGAACTGGTTGGATACATTGCATTACGCGATGGAAAACTTTAAGGATGAAAGTTTTATCAGTCAGTTCCTGAGCCCGAAAGTGATGCGTGACTTCCATTTGTTTGCCATCGAAGATGATGATCAGAAAGATTATATCGAGGTTTCTGCGATTCATAATGAAGAGGGTTATCGGAAGCTGAGACAAAAACTCTCTGCGCAATATAATCTGGGTGAACATGAACCAAACATCCAAGTTTATAACGTGGATTTGCGTGGCGACCGTACACTCTCGTTACGTTATTACGCAAACAATCGGATACCACTTGCAGATTCGATGAATGAAGTCTTGAAACACCTTCATCATCTCTGGAAATTCGATGTCGTTCTGGAACAGGAAAATCCCGACGGCAAAGTATTCCAATTAGCGACGACTAAAAAATCTGCGGCTGCTTAGTACGCCTCTGTCATAAGGCTGTGTGTTGATTCATACAGCCTTATTTATTTTATGCTTTACCTCTGACTCTTCACGCTAACTCACTCTTCCAGTTAAGTTTTATGACTATGCTTAACTTGAATCAAAATGAATGATCCCCATGTAATCATCATGATCCCTGCAAAAGGTACGTGATATGAGCAACGAGCAAGAACATGTAACCGAAGAACACGCCAAAACTGGGCTGATTCTGGCCGGACAAGAACGGCCGACGCAGCTCTATGTCATTCCTATTCAGGGCAGACCTTTTCTGCCAGCACAAATATTACCCGTTCAGATTCAGGCTGATCCCTGGGGAATAACGATTCAAAAAGTCGCGAAAACGACCCACAAAATGGTGGCATTGTTCAGGGTCAGTGATGACTACTCGGAAGATAAACATCTTCAGAATTTCGTTCCTAAAACGGGTTGTTGTGTTCGCATCCTCCAGGCAAACAGCGGTGAACATGATATTCAATTTGTGGCCGAAGGGATTCAGCGCGTAGAAATAACCGAATGGCTCACCACGCAACCACCTTATTTGGTGCAGGTTCGATATGTTGAGCTCACGCAGGATGAAGCTGATACGGAAATAAAAGCGTATGCCATGGCAATCATCAGCGCACTGAAAGAGTTGTTGCCGATTAATCCACTTTACAGTGAAGAACTGAAACAATATTTAAACCGGTTCAGTCCGCATGACCCTGCCCCACTCGCTGATTTATCGGCTGCGATCACTTCAGCCAATGGTGAAGAATTACAGGATATTCTGGATACGCATGAGCTGATCCCTCGGATGAAAAAATCACTCGCGATCCTCAAAAAAGAAATTGAGGTTGCGAAACTTCAGACTGAGATCCGGGAAGAAGTTAATAAAACGATCAGTGAACGACAGCGTGAGTTTTTCCTGAAGGAGCAACTGAAAGTCATCCAGAATGAACTTGGGCTTGCCAAAGATGATAAGACCGCTGAAATTGATAGTTTTCAAGAACGCATGAAAACACGCATTGTTCCTGAAGCGGTTCAGGCACGATTTGATGAAGAACTGAAAAAGCTCCAGATACTGGAAACCGGATCGCCTGAGTATGCAGTGACCCGAAACTACCTCGAATGGATTAGTCAGGTTCCTTGGGGCGTGACCAAGAAGGACAAAATTGACCTGAAAAAAGCCCGCCGGATCCTCGACCGAGACCATGATGGTCTGGATGATGTCAAAGACCGTATCGTTGAGTTTCTGGCTGTTGGCGCTTACAAAAGTGATATCAGCGGTGCCATCATGTTATTGGTTGGCCCACCTGGTGTTGGGAAAACATCAATCGGTCGCTCGATAGCCTCCAGTCTGGGCCGCCCGTTCTTCCGTTTCAGTGTCGGCGGAATGCGAGATGAGGCTGAAATTAAAGGTCATCGCCGGACGTACATTGGTGCTTTGCCGGGTAAAATTGTGCAGGCACTCAAAGAGTGTCAGGTGATGAACCCGGTCATTATGTTGGATGAAATTGATAAGTTAGGTATCAGCCATCAGGGTGACCCGGCTTCTGCTTTACTGGAAACGCTCGACCCGGAACAAAACATTAACTTCCTCGATCATTATCTGGATTTACGACTTGATCTGTCGAAGTGTCTCTTCATTTGTACCGCAAATACCCTAGATTCCATCCCGCCCCCATTACTGGACCGTATGGATACCATCCGGCTTTCTGGTTATCTGGCGCAGGAAAAATTAGCAATCGCCCGTCACCACTTGTGGCCCCGTCAGCTAGAAAGAGCCGGTGTACCAAAAGGGAAACTGACAATCACGGATGGCGCGATCCGAGGAATAATTGAAGGCTATGCACGTGAATCAGGCGTTCGTAATCTTGAGAAACAGCTTGCGAAGATTGTGCGAAAATCCGTAGTTGAACTGCTACAGGATGAAGATCAACCAATAAATATCAAAGCAAGTTCTTTAGAACATTATCTGGGCAGCCCTCTGTTCAGAAAAGAAAAAAGCTTGAGTGGTGTTGGGATCGTAACCGGCCTGGCCTGGACCTCACAGGGTGGTGCGACCTTGCCAATTGAGGCAACCGTAGTGCACCAGCAAGGACGTAATCTGAAACTTACCGGGCAGTTGGGTGATGTGATGAAAGAATCAGCTGAGCTTGCATACAGCTATGTCAGTAGTCATCTGAATGAATTCGGTGGTGATACAGGCTTCTTTGATAAAGCAGCAGTTCATCTGCATGTACCGGAGGGTGCCACACCAAAAGATGGTCCTAGTGCAGGTATCACGATGGCAAGTGCACTCTTGTCTTTAGCGTTAAATCAGGCACCAGCCAAAGGGTTTGCGATGACTGGAGAGCTGACATTAACTGGTCATGTCCTGCCAATTGGAGGGGTGAGAGAAAAAGTCATTGCGGCAAAACGCGTCGGAATTCATCAAATCATCGTACCGGAAGCCAATCGAGGGGATGTGGTAGAGTTACCAGAATATGTGAAAGAAGGGATGAGTTTTTACTTCGCACTGCAATTTAAAGATGTCGTTAAAGTGCTTTTCCCCAAAAATTAAATGTATCAAGCGGTAAGGAATAACTTACCGCTTTTCTTAACTATTCAGGCTTAATTCAGCAACCACTCTGGTCACATTTCACACAACTGAAACAGACAGACGATAGAATCTCAGCTAATCTGTTTTCAGGCTAAAAAGAAAAGTAAAAAAATTGATGTTTTTTTGAACTTTTCAGCCAAACGATTGTCATATTACTTGATACTTACTGCAAAAGGAGCAAGGCCATGCAAAGAGTTGACTATACTCGGATTCGTTCCCATGTATTCGAAACCCTCCAGGGCTACAACTCTCCCTATCAGGAAGCCAAAAAAATGTGTATGCAAAATGGTTTCCCTTTCGGGATCAGAGAAGAGCAGATGGTATCTAACGCCATTAGCGAATTTCATGGTTGGCGAGAAAATTTACCAGAAATCTAAGTAGTACTGCACTGTGTAATCCCATTCTAAAAGCCTGCAGCAATTGCAGGCTTTTTTGTTTTCATGGACTGAAGAAACAAAAAGCCAGACTAAAGTCTGGCTTTCATATTCATCGGTAGTAATTAGAACGCAGCCTGATACAAAGACAACAACTCAGCCTGAGTCGCAACACGAGGTGCGCAACCAGAGCAAGGATCAGCTTCTGCAGCTGCAACCCAACCTTGTAAATCGGTTTCTTTGATACCTAATTCGCTCAGACCTGCAGGAATACCAACGGTTTTAGACAGGTCACGAATAGCCTGAATCGCAGCTTTTGCTGCTTCAGCCTGAGACATGCCAGCAGTGTCCACTCCCATAGCTACAGCGATATCAGCAAAGCGAGCCTCTTTCACTGGCAGGTTAAATTCACACACAACTGGCAGCATGATTGCGTTACACACACCGTGTGGCAAGTTATGAGTTGCACCAGGTTGATGTGCTAAAGAGTGAACATAACCTAAACCAGCACTGTTGAAAGCCATACCAGCCAGGAACTGACCATGCGCCATCATTCCGCGTGCTTTCAGATCTTTACCATTTGCAACAGCTTGTGGCAGATATTCAGCAATGACTTTAATGGATGCTAATGCAGAGTGATCGGTCAGCGTGTGCGCACCAATCGATACATATGCTTCAATGGCGTGAGTTAATGCATCCATACCCGTTGCGGCAGTTACGGAGGCAGGCAGACCCACCATCATCGCTGGGTCATTGACAGCGATATCAGGAATTAAAGCTGCATCGATAATGACCATTTTTACTTTACGACGGGTATCGGTGATAACCGCGTTACTGGTCACTTCAGCTGCAGTCCCTGAAGTAGTGCTGACACAAGCCATGAAAGGACCCACAGTACCGACTTTGCCAATACCTTCAAAGTCATAGATGGTTTTATCAGGATTTGC
>QKFI01000342.1 GCA_003251455.1 Tolumonas sp. | reverse complement strand
CCAGCAAAGGCTGAAACGAGCATGATCAGCGTTGAGCCCGGCAAATGAAAATTGGTGATCAGAGCATCAACAACCTGATACTGATAACCCGGATAAATAAAGATGCTTGTATCGCCAAAGAATGGGGATAAAGGTTGATTCTGTTTTAGGGATTGCTGAGCCGCAGTTTCCAGAGAACGAACCGACGTTGTACCGACCGCAATAACTCTGCCACCACGTGCTCGTGTTGCATTGATTTTCTCAATCACCTCAACCGGCACTTCTGCATATTCACTATGCATATGATGATCTTCGATTTTTTCTACACGTACCGGCTGGAAAGTCCCCGCACCGACATGCAAGGTAACAAAAGCCAAGTCCACACCTTTCTGTTTTAAGGCATCCAGCAAACTTTCATCAAAATGCAATCCTGCTGTTGGCGCAGCAACAGCACCTGGCTTTTCGTTATAAACGGTTTGATAGCGCTCTTTATCTGAATTTTCATCCGGACGATCAATATAAGGTGGTAAAGGCATGTGTCCGATCTGTTCCAGAATCTCGAGAACAGTTTTATCACCAGAAAAGACTAATTCAAATAAAGCATCATGACGGGCAACCATGTCTGCAGAATAGCCTTGGTCCAAAAGAATTTGCGTTCCCGGTTTTGGCGCTTTTGATGCTCTGACATGCGCAAGCACACGATGATTATCCAGAATGCGTTCGACCAGAATCTCCAACTTTCCACCACTGGCTTTTTGCCCAAACATTCTCGCAGGGATCACGCGAGTGTTGTTAAAAACCAGTAAGTCACCAGGTTGGATCAACGAAAGCACATCTCGAAAATGCCCTTGCTTTGTCTCACCTGTATCACCATCTAACATTAATAATCGGCTGGATGTCCGATCAGGCATGGGATAACGGGCAATCAGTTCATCAGGAAGATCAAACGTAAAATCAGATACAAGCATGGGGAAAACATCTCAGAGAAAAAACGGGGCTAGTCTATTGGTTAGAAAATGTAGGATCAAGTCGTAATCATCGCTTTCTGGACAGAACAACTGTCGGTTTACACTTAATTTTCAGATATAATTTTCGCAATTTCATGACATGACGACGAGAGAACCTAAGATGACACAGGAAGAAATGAAAAAGCTGGTTGGTCAGGCCGCTTTAGCTTATGTGCAACCCGATACCATTATCGGAGTCGGAACAGGCTCTACAGTAAACCACTTTATTGATGCTTTAGCCTCCATCAAAGATCAAATTAAAGCCGCCGTTTCAAGTTCAGAAGCCTCTACTGCACGCTTGCAAGCATTAGGTATTCATGTAATGGATCTGAATGAAGTCACAGAGTTTGATATCTATGTCGATGGCGCAGATGAAATCAACGGTGGCGCAGCACTGACTCGCGAGAAAATTGTTTCAGCAGTTGCCAAACGTTTTATCTGTATTGCTGACGCAACTAAAGAAGTTGACGTGTTAGGACAGTTCCCGTTACCAGTTGAAGTCATTCCACTTGCTCGCGAATACGTCACCCGTGAATTGCGTAAATTAGGTGGGGATCCTGTGTATCGCGAAGGCGTAATCACTGACAACCACTGTCAAATCCTGGATGTCCACGGTCTTGAGATCCGTGATGCGAAAGGCATGGAAACCTTGATTAATCAAATCCCGGGCGTTGTGACTGTCGGTTTATTCGCACATCGTGGTGCTGATGTTGCGTTGATCGGTTCACCTGAAGGTGTCAAAACTATCGAGAAATAATCTGAACATCGATAGCAAACGAAAAAGGACATGCTATGACATGTCCTTTTTTATTCCTTTAAACCGGTTCTCCCGGTTCATTATTGACTGACTCACCTGCTTTCAAATACCAGCATGCGATGCAAAGCGGCAGATATGCGATTGCAATCAGCGGTACGCCCCAGCGTTCGTTATAGACAGCAATCCAAGCTAACGGAAATAGCCATAGCCAATTTACACCCCACAGTAATCCAGTGACATAAAAATGATTTTCCCAACGTCGCGCTAGAATCTGGTAGGCGTGCATTCGATGACTCACATGCCAATCATTCCCATGTGATATCCGAACAACCAGCGACCAACCACTATCAACAACAAACCACCCCATCATAATTAACCAACTCCATAGGTTAATTGAGGTATCCGTCGCC
>QKFI01000425.1 GCA_003251455.1 Tolumonas sp. | reverse complement strand
TTTCACGACGTAATGCATTCAAAAATGGATCTTGTAAGGATTGCCCCTTAGCCATATTTATAGTCCTTATAGTTTTGTTTTAATTAAGCAAGGCTTTAAATACTAAAGTAGCAGATAATATTCGGCGCGTCATGCGCTAGTGATGCTTCCGCAAATAATATCTGCATTGTCTTTTGAGCCTGTTTCCAACCAAGTTACATTTTCCCATCCACGAAGCCAAGTCATTTGTCTTTTCGCTAATTGACAGGTTGCGACAATGCCTCGATAAACCATTTCGTCATAAGATAACTGACCATCCAGATACTCCCACATTTGGCGATATCCAACACAACGAATCGATGGGAGATCAATATGCAGATCACCTCGTGTATAGAGTTTTCTGACCTCATTCTCAAAGCCCTGAGATATCATCAGGTGGAAACGTTCAGCAATTCGCTCACGCAACACAGCCCGATCCACCGGTGAAATCGCAAATTGATGTACATCATAAGGTAAAGGCTCACCTTTCTGTTGCGTGAGTTCTGTCAGTGATTTCCCTGTAATACGAAATACCTCTAATGCACGAGATAATCGCTGAGGATCATTTGGATGAATTCTGGCAGCAGAAACTGGATCAATCTCAGCCAGCGCTTTATGTAAAGATTCCCATCCTTTGTTTTTAGCTTCTGCTTCAATTTCAGCGCGGATTTCAGGATCAGCAGCCGGCAGTGGTGATAACCCTTCTAACAAAGCCTTGTAATAAAGCATCGTACCGCCGACTAATAAAGGAATACGTCCTTGGGCAATAATGGATTCAATTTCATGAAGCGCATCTCGCCTAAAATCTGCTGCAGAATAAGCATCTTTAGGGTCCAGAATATCGAGTAACCGGTGTGGCGCCTCATGCTGTTCTTCATCTGTCGGTTTCGCAGTACCGATATCCATACCTTTATAGATAAGCGCAGAATCTACACTGATGATATCGCAAGGTAATCGTTTAGTAAGTTCAATGGCCAATGCAGTTTTGCCTGACGCAGTTGGCCCCATTAAAAAGATGACCGGCGGATGCTGACGATCAGTCACGTAAAAAAACCTCTATAAACTTTTGTAATTCAATTTTCTGATAAAACTTCACCTGATTTTTCCATTCAGGTTGTTCCGTTACAAACCATTTCCAAAGTGACAGGGCTTGGTCACGCGTAAAGTGATTCATCTCATTTCTGAATGAATCAGACCAAACATTGATGAATTCAGCCCAGTTTGATGAATTCAATACACTGTCGTGGCTCAATAAAGTTTCGATCAACGCTGGAATGGTAACAGCCAGGTCTGTTTGCCTTAATAAGGCGGGAACAGCCTGAATAATCCAGATACCTTTTTTAAAATAGCGGAGTTGAACACCTAAGCGATCCAACCAGATCGCATACTCTGTCATAGCAGCCTGATCGACAGAGATTAAAATTCGCTGAGGAATCAGTAATGGTTGTGCTGTTAATCCGTCGTCAAATTGACTTAGCAGACGTTGCTTTAATTGATAGGCATGGAGTAATGATAAATCGAAAAGGTATAGGTCTTCGTGTTCACCAATTAAAACAAATCGCTGTTGAATCAAATTGATAAATTGATGTTCTCGTTCCAGTAGGAATGCATCATATTGAGCATCTCTCTGTTCTGGCTGAACAGACAACGTCGTTTGTAGCAATTTGTCATGTATTACTAACTCACGTCGTTCAGGCCGTTGAACACGATTAGATGCAATATTGTAATAACTATGCTGACCTGCTGGTTTTAAAGGAGTAACCGGATAATCAGTATAATTTTCTCGAACTTGCCAGGTCGCTTCATGTTCAGCTTCAGATTGAACCTGATCAAATGATTGCTTCAATGAATTCCGAATCACACTCACAACGAAATCATGAACAGTTCTTGCTTCATGAAAACGGACTTCATGTTTTGATGGATGAACATTAACATCGACCAGCCGAGGATCAATCTCTAAATACACAATATAAGCGGGTGCTGGATTTTCAAGCATAAGACTTTCTGTGTATGCCTGCCGAATCGCATGCGTGAGTAGCTTGTCACGCATCATACGACCATTCACATAACAGTACTGGATATCAGTGATGTTACTTAATGGCTTCGACATCAACCACCCTGATAACTTCAGGCCTAAATGTTCACTTTCAAACCAGCATGCCGACTGTGCAAACTCATTACCACAAGCGACTGCGACTCTTTTAGTTTGCTGAGCCAAACCTTCCGATGGCTTATATTGGCGCAATAATTTGCCGTTGTGCTTCAGGGTCAACGTTACATCAAAACGGCTTAATGCTAATCGTCTGATTAGCTCATCAATATGGGCAAACTCTGTTTTTTCGCTTCGTAAAAAACGACGTCTGGCTGGTGTATTGAAGAAAAGATCCAGAACTTCAACGGTTGTGCCAACTGGATGTGAAGCTGGCCTCACCGTCACATCCATCTCCCGACCTTCAGCATAAGCTTGCCATGCTTCCGTCTGTGCTTGCGTTCTGGAAGTGATCGTTAATCGGGATACAGAACTGATGGAGGCTAGAGCTTCTCCTCGAAATCCTAAGCTCGCTATTTGCTCTAAATCATCAAGCGTTGCGACTTTAGAGGTAGCGTGACGCGCCAGAGAAAGCTTAAGCTCATCCCCAGAAATTCCGGTTCCGTTATCCCTGATACGGATCAGTTGGCTTCCACCTTTCTCCAACTCGATTTCGATACGGGTAGCCTTTGCATCCAAGCTATTTTCAACCAGTTCTTTTACAACAGAAGAAGGTCGTTCAACGACCTCCCCTGCTGCAATCTGGTTTGCAAGAATCGGTGGTAAAATCTGAATCGGCATATCAGCTGGAAGGAATGATAATGACTTGACCAATCAACAGATTGTCTGATTTCAGTCTGTTCTTAGATCTGATTGCGTTTTGCGTAACCCCATACAGGTTTGCCAAACCAGAAAGACTTTCCCCTGTTTTCACAACATGCTTTTTATCTGCAATTTTATTCGATAAAGAAGGGTTTGTTGTTTTAACAAATGTTCCACCTGGTTTCGGCAGGGTCGTACCGTAGTAATCCATGACCCCACTAAAAATTGCTTTAGCCAATTTGTCTTGATAGCCCGAAGATGCCAGTAATTTTTCTTCGAGCGAATTAGAGATAAACCCCGTTTCAATCAGCAATGAAGGAATGTCAGGGGCTTTCAACACTGCCAGACTTGCATGCTCGGGACGTTTTTTATGTAAACTCGCAACCTGACCAATGCGACGCAGCACTTTTCGGCCAATATCATAACCTTCGCTACGAGAATTATCCCAAGACAAATCGAGAATAGTTTGTGCCAGATAAGGATTCGGTTCCGTTTCCGCAATCACTTTGCCTGCGCCACCTAATAACTCCGTGTGTCTGGACTTTTGCACTAATAATTTGTCCATTTCCCGGTCAACACGTTTCGCAGAAAGGATCCAAACCGAAGCACCTCGCACGCTATCATCACCGCCACTATCAGCATGAATAGAAATTAATAAACGCGCTTTTTTCTGACGGGCAATCGCAGAGCGTTCATCGAGCTCAATAAATCGATCTGTATTGCGGGTCAGCACCGCCTTCATCCCCGGTTGGCGATCAATTAAATTTGCTAATTTCTTCGCGATACCTAAGGTAACGGTTTTCTCATATGTTCGATGAGGACCAATTGCGCCAGGATCTTTTCCACCATGTCCAGCATCAATCGCAACAATAAATGGCTGACCATTGGATGGCATGACCGCTTTGCTGGTATCAGGTGAATTATCCGGTTCATCATTATCATTTTTGTCGGGTGCAGAAAGCTCTTCTTTCGAAATTAAGTCACTTAACTGAATGACTCGGCCTGCGACAGGCTTTGTTTTTACTGTTTCAGCGGTATTTGTAGAGGCATTTGCAACTGGAATGATGCTGCTCTTCGTTGATGTTGTCGCAGAGGTATTCCCTTGAGCATTCACAAAATGCTCAGTTGTAGAAATGAGCGTTTTATTTTCAGAAAGCTTTTCTTTCTTTCCAACTAAAGTGCCGGGTACCACATCAATCACTAATCGGTGTGAGTGATAATTTTCCTGAGGAGTCAGTGTAAATAATTGCGGTTTTACGTTATCCGCCAACATGAATTCAACCTGAACAACGCCACCTTTAAACGTTGAACGGCGAAGGCTTTTCAGAAAACCTTCACACCCTTTCGTTTTGGGTACAGAAAATGAATCGCCGAAAATGTTATGGAATTCAACGATTAAACTATTTTTATCTGTATCAATGGTATAGCTGTAATCTGGTCTGTCGACCAAATCAAATACCATCCGAACCTTTTGTGTTGTCGGTGCAACTCGAAGCTGTTTAATTTGGTTTGCTGATACCGGTAGTGAAAGGATCAGCAATAGTAATACAACAAAACGACATTTCACTATGGATTCAACCTTGACAAAATTGTTTCACCAACCAATGTATTTGCTTTTATTTCAGCGGTACGTTCATTTTGTTGATAATGCAGTGTGATTTCCAAATCAGGCTCAGGTAACCAGCCAGCGCCTTTTTCCGGCCATTCAATCAAACACAGACAATCCGGCGCAAAATAATCCCGAATGCCCATAAACTCTAATTCTTCAGGATCGGCCAATCGGTACAAATCAAAATGATACACTTGCCATTGCGGTAACTCGTAAGCCTCCACTAATGTATAGGTCGGACTTTTTACTTTACCCTGATGACCCAAAGCAGTCACAAATCCACGTGATAGGGTTGTTTTCCCTGCCCCTAAATCGCCATGCAAAAACACTGTCGTTGCTTGCTGGCATGCATGGGCAATTTCAGCCCCCAGCTGAACGGTGGCATCGCTATCAATTAGATGTCGGGTCAGTGTCTTACTCATTTTTATACCTTTGAGGATTAACCAGTATCTGCAGGCAATTGATTAAATCGGACGCCAGCATACCTCTTTCACCACATTTATCAGCATGAATGTTAGCTGCTCGCCCATGAATTAAGGCACCAGAAAACGCAGCATCATATAAATTGAGCCCTTGGCCCAATAGGGACGCTATAATGCCAGAAAGTACGTCTCCCATGCCACCACTTGCCATCCCCGGATTACCTTCAGTACAGATAGCCAATCGTTTTCCGTCACATACCAATGTGCCTGATCCTTTTAATAATATCACGCCACCAAAACGATGCTGTAATTCATGCACGGCTGCGAAACGATCGCGCTGTATATCACTAATCTGACAATTGAGTAATCTGGCGGCTTCCCCAGGATGTGGCGTCAGAATCCAGTTCGAACGTTTTACAGGTGCGTCGGCCAATAAAGTCAATGCATCTGCATCCAACACCATTTTTTTGTCTGTTTGAATGACTTCGGTAAAAATACTCCGACTCCAGTCATCCAGTCCAAGGCCCGGCCCCATCGCAATGACATCAGCCCATGCCAACGAGGAGCTGAGTTCCTGCGCCAGCATGAGTTCAGGTCGTCCGACAAAAACCATCATCTGGTTCGACTCATGACAAAAAACTTTGACCAGACCAGACCCAGTTCGTAACGCGGCTTCACTGGCAAGTTTGATCGCACCAGGCATCCCTATGTTTCCACCAACTAACAGCGTTTTGCCACATTGGCCTTTATGGGTGGTTCTTGCTCTGGGTCGTAATAAAAGAGTCACGGCATCATAAGAGACAATATCTACTGCACTATGAGAATGACTCAATCGTTCATATCCTAACGGGGCTAAAAGAAGTTCTCCCGTATAATCAGCAGCCAACCCAGTCATCAGCCCTGTTTTCAATCCAATCACGGTCACTGTAGCATCCGCTTTAACAGCACAACCCAACGGCATCCCAGTGTCAGCACACAGCCCGCTCGGTATATCCACCGACAGAACTTTGGCATGATGACGATTCACAAACTGGATCCAGGTCAGCAAATCCCCCCTCAGAGGCGTGGAAGGACCGATGCCTAATAATGCATCTA
>QKFI01000078.1 GCA_003251455.1 Tolumonas sp. | reverse complement strand
GCTGCGGTTAGTGTCATCGTATTAATTGTCGCAATCATTGCGGGATAAGGAGCCTACATGAAACGTCGTTCTGAAGAACCGCTTTACTGGTTGCTATTTGGCGCTGGTGGTGTTGTCGCGGCCGTATTATTGCCAAGCTTTATTCTAATTTCCGGTCTACTTGTCCCATTAGGTATTCTGGAACCAGCGACGATGAGCTACGACAATATTCATGCCTTGGTCACCTCATGGTGGGGCGCACCGATTGTCCTGGCTGCGATTGCATTACCCATTTACCATGCAATGCACCGTATCTTTCACGGTCTGCATGATCTGGGGATCCATCCAACCAAATTCCTGCATGTGCTGTTATACGGGTTTGCATTCCTAGTTTCTGTGGCCACGTTAACGCTGTTGGTACAAATGCAGTAAAGGTCATTGAATCCAGCCTAAAGAGGCGTATGATGTCTAAAACCGGAGGCCTTAAAAACCTACCGGTTTTTTTGTGCCCGAATTTCAGTATTATCAGAGGCAAGACCTATGCGTATTGAAGAAGATCTGAAGCTCGGTTTCAAAGATGTATTATTCCGCCCAAAACGTTCCACACTCAGTAGTCGTTCTCAGGTCGAACTGGAACGTGAATTCCGCTTTCATCACACGCAGACAACCTGGCGTGGCATTCCGATTATTGCAGCCAATATGGACACGGTCGGTACCTTCCAAATGGCTGCAGCGCTGGCTAGATTTGATGTCATGACCGCCATTCATAAGCATTATCGTGATGAGGATTGGCAATCTTTTGTATCCTCTGTATCGGTTGAAACCCTGAAACATTGCTTTGTTTCAACTGGCACATCAGCAGAGGATTTTAATAAGTTACAGCGTATTCTGGCACTTTCTCCTGAGTTACGATTCATCTGTGTTGATGTTGCAAATGGCTATTCAGAACATTTTGCTAACTTTGTCAAAAGAGTGAGAGATGCCTTCCCTGCACATGTCATTTGCGCAGGAAATGTCGTAACCGGTGAAATGGTTGAAGAATTGATTTTATCTGGCGCTGATATCGTAAAGGTCGGGATTGGCCCAGGCTCTGTCTGCACAACGCGAGTTAAAACAGGCGTCGGCTATCCCCAACTATCAGCCATCATTGAGTGTGCGGATGCAGCACATGGCTTGGGTGGACAGATTGTCGGTGACGGCGGTTGTTCTTGTCCTGGCGATGTCGCCAAAGCATTTGGTGGTGGTGCAGACTTCGTCATGCTAGGCGGCATGCTTGCAGCCCATGATGAATCTGGTGGTGAGAAATTCGAAAAAAACGGCGATTATTTCATGCGTTTTTATGGCATGAGTTCATCCACTGCGATGGGAAAACATGCCGGTGGTGTTGCTCACTACCGAGCATCAGAAGGAAAAACAGTAGAACTACCCTTCCGCGGCCCGGTAACAAACACAATTCAGGATATTCTGGGTGGCGTACGTTCAACCTGCACCTACGTGGGTGCTGCAAAGCTAAAAGAATTAACAAAACGGACGACATTCATTCGAGTCAGTGAACAAGAAAATCAGGTCTTCGGAAAAGAATAAAATTGACGGGGCTTAAAGCCCCGTCTTGCAAACAAAAATATCTTCAAACAGTAATATCAATGTTCGTTCCCACACGTGCATCATTGGAACTATTGGATAGATTCTCCCTGTGCGGGCAAAAGTACATCATCTGAATAAAAAACAACATTACATCAATTGCACCATCGCAATAACAACCGGCATGGTCAATATGCTTAGTAATGTCGAGAGGAAAACAGTTTGGGATGCAAATACAGGATCGGATTTATATTCAATCGCTAAGAGCACTGAGTTCACCGCTGACGGAGAAGCGGCACAAATAATAACAACCTGAGCCGCAACACCAGATAAACCTAATCCCCAGCAGATCACCGCAGCAATTACCGGGCTACCCAATAATCGCATTGCATTTGAAGCAATCACTTTGAAGCTTTTTATATATAACCGGGTACTGGCTAACTGTGCGCCCAGAGTAATCAGGGCGGTCGGTACTAAGCCCTGCGCCATGAGATCCATCGATGTCCACAGCGGCGTAGGAATATCAATACTCAACCAACGACAAATAACAGCTATCACCACCGCATAAGTCATCGGCATTCTGAAGTTTTCCAGAACAGCAGACTTCCACGAACGATCTGCACTGCTGGCATTCATAACCCCAACGGTATTTGTCAGTAATTGTTGCACCAACATCACGACAATCTGTACTGAAAAAGCAAATGGCGTGTGATACAGCAATTGAACCAAAGGAATACAATAATTTCCGCTATTGTAGAAACAAACCGAATTCAGAAATGCACTACGTCTTACAGCGTCCAGTTTCAGAAATTTGGCACACCACAAGCACACAATCCAGAGTGCAATAAAAATAACGACATTTGCAATAATGAGACTATATAGCAGCGAACTGTTAAGTTCAGTTTTGTATATTGTGGTAAACAACAAAGCAGGAATAAATATATAAAACTGAACTTTGGTTAATGTGGAAACATTGAGAGGAAACTTACGCTGTAAAAGATAACCAGCAATAATCGGAATAAATATCGGAAGGATGATATTAAAAAACAGAAAACTGACCGCTTGCATGACAAAAGACCCGAAAATGAAGTGGGTTTATTAAAACACAACCGGTTTCATAATTTAATGCAAATCAGACAGAAATTATTCAATATCCAGATACTTATGTAACTGAACCGAAAGCCGCCAGTTTCGTTCTATGCAAACCTTCATTGCCAATGCCGTCGCTCTGGGTTTTTGGCTGATAGGTTGCAGGCAAATGACTTTTTCGGAAAGATCGATTCCTGATAATAAATCATCTAATTGCTCGATATGTTTTTTCGTTGCAACAGGATGTTTAATTTCATTGGAACGAACCAAGGCATCTTTTTGTACCGTTAATCCACCAGCCATATTAATTTTTGGTGATAACGTAACCCAGCAACGGGGATCTGCCTTGATACTCTGTGTACCACTGGTTTCAATCTGTACGTTGAATCCATGATCCAGCAGATAGCTAGAAAGTAGCATCAGGTCATATTCGCAGGGTTCTCCCCCTGTGATCACGATATGTTTCGCGGTAAACCCTTGCTCTGCAAGACATGTAAGAATTTCTTCCGGCGTTAACCATGTCCATCCTGCCGGATTTTTTTGGGTTGTCAGTAAATCCCGCACCGGGATTAAATTATCCGAATCCAAGTCCCAGGAATGTTTCGTATCACACCAGCTACAGCCAACTTTGCATCCTTGTAAACGGACAAATATCGCTGGAATGCCAGTATAAAAGCCTTCTCCCTGAATGCTTTGGAATATTTCATTAATCGGATAATGGTTTTGCATTCTTTAAACCCAAAATGAAAAGACCAATCCCAAAGGGATTGGCCTCATCAACAGATAGTTGCGCTAAAATTATTCAGCAACAACAGCTACTTTAACGGTAGCATTTACATCTGAGTGCAGGTGAACAACAACATCGTATTCACCAACGCTGCGCAGAACACCGTTCGACATACGAACTTCGCTCTTCGCAACTTCAACACCAGCAGCAGTGATCGCATCAGCGATATCACGAGTACCGATTGAACCGAACAGTTTACCTTCGTCACCAGCTTTAGATGCGATAGTAACAACTTCCAGTGCAGCCAGTTTGTCAGCACGAGCCTGAGCAGCAGCCAGAGTACCAGCCAGCTTAGCTTCCAGTTCAGCGCGACGCGCTTCGAAAGCAGCCAGGTTGTCTTTGGTAGCCATTACAGCTTTGCCCTGTGGGAACAGATAGTTACGAGCAAAACCGCTCTTAACAGTAACTTTGTCGCCCAGACCGCCCAGATGAGCGATTTTATCTAACAGAATAACTTCCATTACCTTTCCTCGGTTTCGGTTGAGTTAGGCTTAAGTGCCGATTACTTGTTGTGCAGATCAGTGTACGGCAGCAGAGCCAGGTAACGAGCACGTTTGATAGCACGTGCCAGTTGGCGCTGATATTTAGCGCGAGTACCAGTGATACGGCTTGGTACGATTTTGCCTGATTCAGTGATGTAGTTTTTCAGGGTAATGATATCTTTGTAATCGATCTCAGTTACACCTTCAGCAGTGAAACGGCAGAATTTACGACGACGGAAATAGCGTGACATGACGATTATCCTCTATGATGTCTGGAATTACTCAGCCGCTGAGTCAGCTGCTTCAGTTTCTTCTACACGCGCATCTTCACGACGTGGACGCTCTTCACGAGCTTTCAGCATTGGTGATGCTTCAGTCACAGCGTGTTTAGTGCGCATGATCATGTTGCGGATTACCGCATCGTTGAAACGGAAGTTAGTTTCCAGTTCATCGATCACGCTCTGCTCAGCTTCTACGTTCATCAGAACATAGTGAGCTTTGTGCAGTTTGTCGATTGGGTAAGCCAATTGACGACGACCCCAGTCTTCCAGACGGTGGATAGTACCGCCAGATGTAGTGATCGCGCCAGTGTAACGCTCGATCATGCCTGGAACTTGTTCGCTCTGGTCCGGATGAACCATGAAAACGATTTCGTAGTGACGCATGAGATGCTCCTTACGGGTTATTAGCCTTCGTGATGGCTCAGTCAAACCGTCGAAGGCAAGGAACTTAAAATTGATGACTGATTTTTGAAGGGCTGTATTCTATGCAGCGTATACTGTAATAGCAATCAGATTTTGCTGTTTCCTGACGTATTTTCATGAAGGATATCGTTATGTTTGATAAAACACAGATGGTGACGCCTGAAACAGCGCTCCCAGGTCGAAATACACCGCTACCTCTACAGTCGGAACACTTTGTCAAACATGTCAGCATGTTTGCTCCTTACCCTGAAAATTATGAAATAGCGTACTTTGCAATGGGATGTTTCTGGGGGGTTGAGCGGTTATTCTGGCAACAAAAAGGAGTGTATTCGACCGCAGTTGGTTATCAGGGCGGTTATACGCCAAACCCAACGTATGATGAGGTCTGTACAGGCCGCACAGGTCATACCGAAAGCGTCATGGTCATCTATGATCCCGATACGATTGGCTACAAAGATTTATTGAAAATTTTCTGGGAAAATCATGATCCAGCGCAGGGAGCCCGGCAAGGATATGATATCGGCACGCAATACCGCTCCGCTATTTTTACAACATCGTCGGAACAGGCCACCGCAGCGCAAGAGAGTCTGAATGCTTTTCAAACCGCGATGCAGCAGCACAATGACTCTCGAATGATTACAACGGAAATTCGGTCTGCCCCATCGTTTTATTATGCAGAACAGTATCACCAGCAATACCTTGCTAAAAATCCGCACGGATACTGTGGTATTGGCGGAATTGGTGTGTGTTTGCCGCCACAAGCATAGTGCATACAACAAAAAAGCCACCGTTCATTGGTGGCTTTGTTTTATCTTTATCGATTAAAAATCAGCGAGAGCCGATCTGAACCAGTTGACCAGCACCTGAAACATTAAAATGTTTTACATCTGCTGAAACAAAGCAAGATTCACCTTTGTTCAATTGCAGAACACCACCTTGGAAAGAAACCTGCGCCGAACCTTCAACACAAAATAGCATTAATGCAGTTGAGGTTTGGTTTTCTAACACTTCAGATGAAAGATCAACAAGCGTGAAAGTGAAATCACTCACGGGGATCGGATATTCCCGGATCGGCCCGATGACAAATGGATTCATGCGCAATTCTTTTGCTGGTTTTGCAACGAAATCCACATTCGCAATCAACGCTTCAACATCAATGTATTTTGGTGTTAAACCGGCACGCAAAACGTTGTCTGAACTTGCCATCGCTTCCAGACCTACACCTTGCAGATAGGCATGTGGCGTACTGGCATATAAGAACATCGCTTCACCAGGTTGCAACACCACGACGTTTAACAAAAGTGGTGAAAATAAACCCATGTCATCCGGATAGAAAGCTGCTAAACGACAAATTTCTTCATAAGCAGCTTCTGTACGAGTTTTTGCAGCGGTCAGCAATAACT
>QKFI01000101.1 GCA_003251455.1 Tolumonas sp. | reverse complement strand
CCGCCAAATACTGCGCCGGCTTTATATGCTGCTTGTGCATCTTCAGGTCGTGTCAGACCACAGACTTTGTTTTGGCCCAGAATCAGCTTGCGACAAGCCATATCCAGATCATCTTCTTCCATCAGTGAACTGCCAACCAGAAAGCCGTTCGCATAATGCGCAAGATCTTTGACTTGAGCGTGATGATAAATACCAGATTCACAAATCACGACACGGTCCTTCGGAACCATCGGTGCAAGTGTACGTGTCCGGTTCAGGTCAATTTTTAAATCGCGCAGATCACGGTTATTGATCCCAACAACCTCTGCTCCGAGGTTAATTGCGCGTTGAATTTCATCTTCACTGATCGCTTCTGTTAATACGCCCATATTGAGGGATTTTGCGACTGCAGCGAGTTCGGCGTATTGCTGATCATCCAACACGGAAAGCATCAGTAAAACAGCGTCAGCCTGATGATGGCGAGCCAGATAGATCTGGTATGGATCAATAATGAAGTCTTTGCACAATACAGGAACGGAAACTTCATTTCTGACTTCAGGTAAAAAGGCAAAATCACCCTGGAAATATTTTTCATCGGTCAAAACCGAGATTGCAGATGCATACTTACCGTAAACTTTAGCAATTCTTGCAGGAGAAAAATCTGGGCGAATCAGGCCTTTTGAAGGCGATGCTTTTTTACATTCCAGAATAAAAGCGGTTTTCCCTTTCAGCGCATTTACAAAGCTACGATCACTAGGGATTAAACTGTCTTTGAAGGATTCTAACGGCTGAGTTGCTTTTCTGTTTTCAACCCATGTTACTTTGTCTTCCACAATTTTGCCCAATACAGTGGCTTCGAGCGCCTGATTGAATAGCATAATTTCACTTACTCCTTGTGACTCAGTGCAGCTAACTGTGCAACTTTATCTAAAGCTTCGCCACTTTGCAGGGTTTCAATGGCTAATTCGGCACCTTGTTTCAGCGTATCTGCTTTGCCGCCCATGACGAGTAAAGGTGCAAGGTTTATTGCAATCGCGGTTTGCTGGGCATCAGTACCTTTACCACCCAATAATGCTTCTGTGATTTTTCGGTTTTCTTCCGGTTCACCTCCACGGATAGATTCCAGCGTGTAATATTTCAGACCGAAATCCTCTGGAGTCAGTGTGTAGGTGCGAATATTGTCGTCCTGAATTTCAGCAACCAGTGTCTCACCGTGAACAGCGATTTCATCCAACCCGCTACCGTAGACAACCATACCTTTTTTCAGACCTAAATCACGTAGGGTTTCAGCAATTGGCTCAACCAGATGAGCAGCGTAGACCCCCATTAATTGGTAAGTAGGACGGGCCGGGTTAATTAAAGGGCCGAGCACATTGAAGATGGTCCTTGTTTTCAATGCCTGACGAACGGGTGCCGCAAAGCGCATCCCACTATGGTATTGAGGCGCAAACAGGAAGCAGACATTGGTTTCATCCAGACAATGACGAGCAGTCTCAGGGCTCATGTCCAACTTAATGCCCATTTTGTCTAACAAATCCGATGATCCGGTTTTAGACGACACACTCCGATTG
>QKFI01000418.1 GCA_003251455.1 Tolumonas sp. | reverse complement strand
AAAAGCGAAATCGTCTGCTGCTACTGATATCTATTTAGGCGAAACCGTTTGCAGTAAACGCCGTGAAATGAAATTGAACGATTGGTTATTACTCGCAGATGAATTACAGAAAGCGGGTAAACGTGTCATTCTGTCAACATTAGCGCTGATACAAAGCCCATCAGAATTAACTGACATGAAAAAGTGGATCGCGAACGACCAGTTTATGGTCGAAGCGAATGACCTTGGCGCAGTACAACTCGCTTATGAAAGTAAAACACCATTCGTTTGTGGTCCGGCGATCAATTGCTACAACGCCGATGTTATTTCTCTGTTTATCAAAAAAGGCATGCAGCGCTGGGTAATGCCGGTTGAACTTTCTCGTGATTGGCTCTCAAGATTATTGGATGAATGTGAGGCACAAGGTTTACGTTCTCAATTTGAAACAGAAGTCTTTGCCTATGGGCATCTGCCATTAGCCTATTCCGCGCGCTGCTTTACTGCCCGTGCGCTGAATCGGGCAAAAGATGAATGCAAACTTGCATGCCTGGAATATCCTCAGGGTTTGACAGCAAAAAGTCAGGAACAAGAAGATGTGTTTGTTTTAAACGGTATACAAACACAATCCGGACATTGCTATAACTTGATCAATCAACTTGAAACCATGAAGGGTTTAGTCGATGTTGTCCGCTTAAGCCCGGAAACAGAAACGCTGGATTGGTTGGCTAAGTTTGATAAACAGCAAGATACCCCAGAGCGTTATGCACTTCCGCATCGTGAATGCAACGGCTATTGGTTAAACCTGGCTGGAATGGAATTGGTGTAAATTCGTTGGAAAGAAAAAAGGCATCGATTTGATGCCTTTTTTGTCATTCTTCGTTAAACCCGTCTTCTGGCGGATAAATATTTGGTGCCTGATTTGCCAATTGCAATTCCAGCAATGCATAACGATGTTCAATAAAATCATACACATTATTTGCCAGTGACAATTTAAAATAGGCTTCTGCCTGATCCGTGTAGCCCTGTAACTGCGATAATTTAGCAAGATAAAAATAAGCCTCGCATAAATGTTCAGCCAGTTCCCGGTTACTCGAAGTCGAATCAGGAATATGCTGAATAAATTCATTGGCGCTTGTCTTGCCAATAAATACCTCAACAAGTTGCCAACCCCACTCGTTGGTATGATGCTCTTTATAAAGTTGCTGTAAATCAGTCAGTGCCTTTTCCTGATTGAGCGCTGCCTCAGTAATAAACAACCATAACGCCCGATATGGATCATCCTGTTTATGCGATTCAAACACTTTCATATCTTGTACCGCTAACTCAGGTCGATTGGCATAATAAAGCGCAATACCCCGGTTCAGATAGGCATAATCATAATTAGGCGCCAGCTCAATTGCAGAATCTGCTGTGTCATATACACGCCGAGAAAATTATATGCTTCTGCAAAGTCAGGTTTTTCATGCAAAGCGCGAGAAAAATCAATTCGCGCCATCGTCCGAAGTCCGACGCGATCGAACATCATTCCGCGTTCATATAACAAAGCAGCTCGCTGATCACTATTCAAACCTTCTGTTGATAACATCTGACCTAAACGAGCCAATGCCAATTCATTTTGATATGTAACCTGCAACGGGGTTGCTAATACGACCGCTGGCGGAGAGGGTTGCTGAGCCTGGGCAAACAATGCACCTGAGTGCTGACTACAACCTGCCAAAGACGCAAAAATGAAGGCACAGATGAAACGGCCTTTTTTATTCCATAATTCCAAAGACAACTCCAGACCCGACAGGTTTCCTACTACAATGTTATGCCGCTA
>QKFI01000375.1 GCA_003251455.1 Tolumonas sp. | reverse complement strand
GCGAAGGTTGGCATGGTATTCCAGAAGCCGACACCGTTTCCAATGTCCATCTATGACAACATTGCGTTTGGTGTGCGTCTTTATGAAAAATTGACGACCTATGAAATGAATGATCGCGTTGAATGGGCGCTGACTAAAACCGCGTTATGGCCTGAAGTAAAAGACAAGCTACATCAAAGCGGCATGAGTTTATCTGGTGGTCAGCAGCAGCGTTTGTGGAAGTGTTACTGCTGGATGAACCAACTTCCGCGCTAGACCCGATCTCTACAGCGAAAATCGAAGAGTTGGTCGTTGAACTGAAACAGGATTACACCGTGGTGATCGTCACACATAACATGCAGCAGGCTGCTCGTGTTTCAGATAACACTGCGTTTATGTATCTTGGGGAATTGATCGAGTTTGATGCGACCGACAAGATGTTCTTAAAACCGGGTCGCAAAGAAACGGAAGATTACATTACCGGCCGGTTCGGATAAAAATATAATCCCGATATATAAAATGAACCCCGCAAAAGCGGGGTTTTTTACATGTGGGCCGGGCATGGCGCGCAGCGCAATGACAGGCGCTGTCTGTTAACTGTGGTGGTTAGCAGATGACTTGGAGGTGAAAGTCCTCTACACACCCGGCAAGGGGAAGTGTTAGCCAAACGGCAAGGGTGTTCACCGCGAGGTGAAATCTGAAGGAAGCCGAAGGCAAAATGCTGGCCTGACGAACAGGAAGCGGTTGAGGCGTGGTGGCAGGGTGAGGTGGCGTGTACTGCTAAAGCCCGATACTTGCACAGAATGTCATCACGTATAGCCGACAGGTATAAGCAGGAAGGTCGCGCGAATTACCCCGGGAGATCTGCCATTCTGCCAAAGTGCTACTGACATCGGGAGGTGTCAGGATGGAATGACAGAAGTCAGCTGAGACCGTAGTAGTGTCATCGAACCCATGACATGAAGGGTTGAACATGATTAACCGTGATTAGGATAGTCGTACTCGATGTTGATTGATGAAGCACAAGTGCAGGCAACTGCGGCCATGAACGGACGAAGTGAACAGAATTCACCGGAGCCGGATGATGGTGCGGAAATGAACACGGCGGCGACTGGGCAAACGAAAGCGGAAGCGTCGATCACCATCGAAGCAGTGATAGAGCGAGCCAACCTGCTGTTGGCGTATCAGCGAGTGGTAGAAAACAAAGGGGCGGCAGGCGTTGATAACCTGAACGTCACCGAGTTAAAACCCTGGCTGCAACACCACTGGCCCAGCGTCAGACAAACTTTGATTGACGGAAGCTATCTGCCTCGAAGAGTTCGCAGAGTCGATATCCCGAAACCGAATGGGGATGTCAGAACACTGGGGATCCCAACGGTAGTAGACCGACTCATCCAACAAGCGATCGCGCAGATACTCAGCCCACAGGTTGACCCGAGTTTCTCCGAATTCAGCTACGGCTTCAGACCGGAACGCAATGCATGGCAAGCAGTGCAACAAACACAGCAATACATGGAAAGCGGAAAGCGCTGGGTGGTAGACCTGGATCTCGAGAAATTCTTTGACCGGGTGAACCACGACATCTTGATGTCGAGAGTCGCGCGAATAGTGAAAGATGAACGACTGCTGAAACTGATCCGCCGATATCTGGAAGCGGAGATGGAGAGTGGTCGTGAAGTGATCAAACGAAGGCAAGGGATGCCGCAAGGCGGCCCGCTGTCGCCGCTACTATCAAACATCTTGCTGGATGATTTGGATAAAGAACTGGAAAAGCGAGGTCACAGCTTCTGCCGTTACGCCGATGACTGCAACATCTATGTACGCAGCCGAAAAGCGGGCGAACAGGTGCTGAAATCAATCAGTCGTTTCCTTGAGAAGCGTCTGAAACTTCAGGTAAACGAGCAGAAAAGTGCGGTGGCGCGACCCTGGGAGCGCAAATTTCTGGGCTACAGCGTCACCCGACACAAAGCCCCACGCCTGAAGATCGCGTCAAGCAGTGTAGCGAGATTGAAGGATAAAATCCGCAGTCTAACTACAGGACACAGATCAAAATCAGTGAAGTTAACGATCAAGGAACTGACGCCAGTGCTACGAGGCTGGATGAGTTATTTTCGCCTGACGCAAGTGAAAGGTGTGCTGGAAGAACTGGATAGCTGGATCAGGAGGAAGCTACGTTGTCTGCTGTGGCGACAATGGAAGCGACCGGCAAGCCGAGCGAGAGAGTTGAAGAAAGCAGGGCTGGACGAAAAGAGAGCGAAGATCTCAGCATACAACCACAAAGGCCCGTGGTGGAATGCAGGGGCAAGTCACATGAATCAAGCGTATCGAAAAGGATGGTTTGAACGAGTGGGGCTGATATCACTGCTGGAATATCATCGACAATTCCAGCGTTAACATGAACCGCCGTATGCGGAACCGCACGTACGGTGGTGTGAGAGGACGGCGGGAGTGATCCCGCCTCCTACTCGATATTAATGTCTGGCATCGAACATGATGTAGAGCCCTAATACGGTGAGAAAAATACCGAAGAGCATTTTCATCATGCGTGGGTTAAGTTGCACAGCAAAATGAGAACCGATCCAACTGCCAAGCAGTACCATGACGGCAATAATTAAAGCCGCTTTAATATCGACTGCACCATGACGGTAATATTCGAGAACTGCAGCGATTCCGACAGGGGGAAGGAGGATCGCCAGACTGGTTCCGGTTGCCATTTTTTGCGAAAAACCGAGCCCATACATCAGGGCTGGAACGATAAGAACGCCACCACCGATACCAAACAAACCTGATAGTAACCCAGCGGATAAGCCAATTAAGATCAAACCAGTCAGCAACATAGAAAGTTCATTCACACATTAGAGTTGCCTAAAATAATACCGTTCTTTTACACCTAATCAAACCTGGTCATGAGGTTTGATTAGGTTAACTTTGATATTCCGTTAAAACGGTAATGATTCAAAGACGTGATCCGAGCAGTGCTGATCACGATTCGCCTGAGTGTGTCCACTCAAATTCCAGCCTGTACTCAATACGCGCTTCTCGAAGACAGGACGTAAAGGTAGTGGATAAAGGTTTATTCCACGCCGGAAATGCGCTACATGCGCAGCTCGTAGCTTTGTCCGGATCTCACCCCACGCCGACCATACATGCTTGTGTCTATCCCGCTCTGGCAGAGACAAGGTGACATGGCCACCATTGGCAACCGGCACGATAGCCGATTGCCTTGGGGGTATTTCGGACAAACCCAATCCTCGACGGGCAATCGCTAACGCAGCGCCCTGATGAACTGATAATCCTAATTTCTGTGAAAATTTAACCGCGCCGATCACCGAAGTGAAAGCGGGATTTACTTCTCGAACTTCAACGCCAGCACGAAAACAGGCACCCTTGATTGCGGCGAGTGTTTTTCCATATGCAAAGCTGCTTAACATGCGTGAGTAGCGACCGTCTTGCTTCTCTAATTCAGCTTTTTTACGCTGAAAATTCAGTGATTCAACCACCACAGGCTTACTGCTATCAACTGCTAGTTTGGCAATTTGCTTTGCAACATCGCCAATCAAGGCTTTTGCCTGTTCGGTTGATTTGCCGTAAGTATTGAGTGGCAAACGATATGATTTGAGCCAGTTACCATGCCGGTTGATTTCAGCTACCGCCAGGTGTTTGGCATTGACATCAATGCCAATGGCGCCCAATGAGACTGATGACTTTAGCTCAGGCGCAACCACTGATAATGAAGCAAAAACACGCCAGCCTTTGTCATCTCGCAAAAAGCGATAGCTGAGCGCCGTGCCAGTTCTTTTTACGCTGACCTTACCTTCATCATTCACCGTGGAAATACGCTGACTAGAGGCTAATGCAGCTAAAATCTGTTGCTGACCATAAGCAAAATTAACACATGGAATGCTAATGTATTTACCGCAATGCGCCAATGCGTCCGGCAAACGTAACCGAAGCGTTAATCCACCATCACCAGACACCGCAGCACAGGATTGATTACCGGCTGTTTCATCTTTACTGCCAAGCACGAAGAACTGTTCAGAGCGGGATTTTTGCCATTCACGCAACCATTCTTCATGCGATTGAAAGCCATTTTTCTCCAGATTGAATTGCTGCCGGAATAGCTTCTTACTGCCAAAGCAAATACGGACGCGGCCAGTGCTCAAATCATGCTCCAGAACGGATAATTTATTTTTGAGAATAGCAAGTCGGCGTTTTTTCTGATGTTGCTTAAAAGGTTTTGAAGCAAGTTTTTCAATCACCTTTTCGGCTTTTTGGATCTTGATCTTTAGTGCTTCAATTAAATCAGGTTTCCGCTCTTTAATAGAAGAAACGCGACCTTCCAACTGAACTTTAATAGCATTATATTGCCGACTAGTGATTTGAAACTGCTTTAGAAATTGACGCTTTGTGTCATTTAAAGGTAGTTTTTTGATGTATAAAGCAACGAAAAGTTTTCTCTCGATTTTACAAAACAAATCGGCATAAGCATTCAGCGCTGTTGATTGCTCAGCGTTTAAATTTAGCCGTGTTTGATAAGTAAAGACCTGAGGATCCAATATAAAACACCTTAATACTGTTTGGATATACAGTATCAAAGGTTAATGAAGAACGCTACTAATTTGAGTCTTATTTCTATGGCTTCTGGCTCTATATAAACGAGCCGAAAACACCGTTATTAATTCAATCACCTCTGCGGCTAATTGCTGTTCATAATTTGGTGAATCAACAACGTGGATCATGAATACCTGAATATTGTTTAATTTGCGCAATTCGAATATCAATTCACTACCAAATCGTAGTAAACGGTCTTTATGGGTGATCACTAAATGTGAGATTTGATGCAAGGCAATCATGCGAAATAATCGCTTTAGCCCAGACTTTTTGTAATTTAAACCACTACCCAGCATCAGAAATAAGCTCAGGCGAGTTCAGTTTTTGCTCTTTGCACCAATCAAGAAGGCGATCTCCTTGCTATAGAAGGTCTGCTTTCTGAGCAGATGATGATACTTTGGCATAACAAACAACACGACAAGAATTCTGATGCTCACCTGAAATTAATTGGTCGATTTGATTCTATGCATAGCGCCGATGACCGCCGAGAGTCCGAAATGAAGGCTCAAATTTGGCTTCATGATCCCAGCGTCTAAGTGTCGGAACGGATACACCAATTGCAACTGACGCTTTACCGATAGATAAAAATTTCATGATAGTTTTCTTTTATTATAGGAAACCGCGTCAAATGATCAGGTTTAATTAGGAATTGGCTATGCTACTAATTTCTCTATTTTAGCTTTACTACCGACTTAATTTGTTCCCAAATGGTTTTTCCGGTTTCTGTAATGTACGTAATGTTGTTTTTCATGAACCTGAATGACCGAAAATTGCCGTAACACCTTCTGCAGGTAAAGACAATGACACTGCATGTTTGATGTTTTCTAAATACAGCTCGACATGAATTGTTCTATTTGTTTGTTTTCATACGAGGATGTTTTTAATTCAACGGAAATGAATCTCATATTTTGAGTGTTATCTATTTTAGATTGGCGATATTCAGTGTGATTTTCTCATTCGACTTATGTTTCGATCGTTTTTATCTTGATAACCATGACTGGCATTTTTCTTGATATCAACTCAATAAAACTCATATCGGGAAAAAACAAATGAAAACGGTACTTTCTGACGAACAACTTCTTCAACTGATCCGCGATGATGTCCCTTATGGTGATTTGACAACAAGTTTGCTGTTAGCAGGTGAAGAATTGACGAATATTACTTTCTCGTCGCGCCAGCCGATGACCTTAAGCTGTATTGAAGAAGCCGCCCGCATGTTTGCCTTGCAAGGCGCGAGTGTGGAACAGCTATATTCCTCTGGTAGCCATATCGAAGCTGGTGTCTGCTTTTTAAAAGCGAAAGGGGATATAGAAGCGCTCTTTACCGTCTGGAAAGTAGCGCAGATATTGGTTGAATGGGCGAGTGGCGTTGCAACTGCCACGCAACAACTGGTGAAAAATGCTGGTGGAGTGCCGGTGGCTTGTACTCGCAAACAAAATCCGGGAACTAAACAACTTTCAGTCAAAGCCGTTAGAAATGGTGGTGGTGTGATTCATCGTTTAGGTTTGTCAGAAAGTATTCTGGTGTTTGCTGAACATCGTCAGTTTATGTCTTTATCACCTGAGACTATGCTGAACCAATTACGACGAGATGCGCCTGAGCAAAAAATTGTTGTTGAAGTGCATGATATTGACGATGCTTATTGTTGGGCCTCAGCAGGTGCTGATGTATTACAAATGGATAAGTTTACGCCAGCTCAGGTTGCTGCGTGTGCCGCA
>QKFI01000302.1 GCA_003251455.1 Tolumonas sp. | reverse complement strand
GCCCAGCCCTGACTTGCATCATGTTTCAGCATACCCGGTGTGCGCAGATACAAAATGCTGATCACGCGCAGATAGTAGTAAAGACCAATCACACTGCCTAAAACAACTGCACCCGTCAGCCACCAGAAGTGGTGCTGGATACTGACCGCCAGGATGTAAAACTTGCCGATAAAGCCCAAGGTCATCGGGATCCCGGCGAGTGACAGGAACATGATGGTCATCGCCGCAGTAAGAATCGGGCGATGCCAGAACAAGCCCCGGTAAGCAGGGAAATCTTCGGCATCTTTTTCTGAATAAGGGCTCGACATCAGGCTGACGACGCCAAAGCTACCAACGGAAGTGAGCAAGTACATCACCAGATACAGTGCAACTGCTTCTAGCGACAGTGAACCCATCCGACAGGCAATCAAAGCAACCAACAGATAACCAAAATGCGCGGTGGATGAGAAACCGAGCAGTCGTTTCAGATTGCTCTGGAACAGTGCCAGCAGGTTACCGACGATGATCGAGATAAATGCCAGGCCTCCCATCAGATCGTAGAAGAACGAGTCAGTCGTTGGTACGGTGTAGAACAGACGTAACAGTACGGCAAAGACTGCAATTTTACTCACGGTCGCCAGATAGGTGATCACAGGCGCTGGAGCGCCCTGATAGACATCTGGTGTCCATAAATGGAAAGGGACCAGTGAGAGCTTGAAGCCAAAACCGATCAGCATCATCCCCATACCGATCACGATCAGGGTAATGTGAGTGTGGTTGATATCCGGCTGGCTGTTCAATTGTAAGGCGAGTTGGTCAAATTCGAGTGTACCGAATTGTGCATAAATTAATGCAATACCAAACAGTAAAAACGCCGTCGCGGAGGCGGATAGCACCATGTATTTCACGGTTGCTTCCAGCGAGTTTTTCTGTCGGAACGCGTAACCCACCAGACCAAACAGCGGCAGTGACAGCAGCTCAATCCCGATGAAAACCGCTGCGAGATGCTGGGCCTGTGCCATCAGGATTGACCCGGTTGATGCCAGTGTCAGCAACAGATAAAACTCTTCCCGGTTGTCAGGGAATTTTTTCAACCAGGCACGCGCTAACGTGATGGTCGCTAATGAACCGATCAGAATCAGTGCGGTATAGAAGTTCGCAAAGCTGTCGACCTTCAGGAGTGCGGTGACGGACATGGTTTCCTGATTTGCAGCCAGAATCAGGCTGAATAACGCTGCATTCAGACCAATGGATGTAATGTAGAACACCTGCTTGTGATGACGCTTCCAGGCAATCGACAGCATAATTGCAATCGCAGTCAATGACGTCAGCAGGAGCGGGAGTTCAGCAAAAAATTGTCCAGATGTAAACGACATGGTTCCTCCTAAAGCTGACTGGTCAACGTGCTGACATCAAGCACGGGTTGCGGATAGATGCCTAAGCCGACCAGCAAGGCGACCAACAAGAACAGGATGCAGAATTCGCGAAGCGACAGACGAGGCAACGGCAAGTTGGATTTGCTTTGTCCGTAGCAGGCACGCTGGAGCATGGACAGCGAATAGACCGATGCCATCACCAGACCGATCGTGGAGACAATCACGATGACTGGTACTTTGCTGAAACTACCTATCAGGATCATAAATTCGCCGACGAAATTCCCGGTCCCCGGTAAGCCTAAGGATGCGACAGAGAAGAAGAGCATGACTGCCGGGAAATAACGGATGCGGTGCCAGAGTCCGCCCATTTCCCGCATATCACGGGTATGCATACGTTCATATAACTGACCACACATAATGAACAGTCCGGCCGCAGACAGACCATGCGCCAGCATTTGTACCACGGCACCCTGAATGGCGGTGGAGGTTCCGGCATAGAGCGCAATCATGATAAAGCCCATATGGGACACACTGGTGTAGGCAATCAGGCGTTTAATGTCGGTCTGGCTGAATGCCAGAATGGCGCCATACACAATACCAATCACACCCATCCACATCGCAACCGGCGCGAATTCGGCGGACGCATGCGGGAAGAAAGGGATCCCGAAGCGCAGTAAACCATACGCTGCGGTTTTTAAGAGGATGCCGGCGAGATCAACAGAACCTGCCGTTGGTGCCTGACTGTGTGCATCGGGCAACCAGCCATGGAGCGGAACCAGTGGCATTTTTACGGCAAAGGCGAGGAAGAAACCGAGCATCAGGATAAACTCAACCTCCGGTGCCATCTGCAGACCGAGCAGATCGTTGTAGTCGAATGACCAGATCCCTGTCGCGTCAAAATGCATGAAGACCAGCGCTAAAATTGATAGCAGCATCAGCAGACCGCTGGCCTGTGTGTAGATAAAGAACTTGGTAGCAGCATAGATACGAGTCCGACCATCAGAGCCGCTGTGTCCCCACAGGGCGATCAGGAAGTACATCGGTACTAGCATCATTTCCCAGAAGAAGAAAAACAGGAACAGGTCGAGGGAGAGGAAGACCCCAATCACACCGCCAAGGATCCACAACAGGTTCAGATGGAAGAACCCAACGCGATCCTGAATTTCTTTCCATGAACAGGTGACTGCCAACACGCCAAGCAAACCGGTCAGGGCAACCATCAGCAGGGAAATACCATCCATTGCCAGATGCAGCGAGATACCAAATCGAGGGATCCATGGCACCTGATAATCAAGTGACCAGCTTCCTTGTCCCGGCATGACCAAAGAGAAATCATGGCCGTGCCAGATCGCGAGCGAAAGCAGCAATTGCAGGCCCATGGCAATCAGGGCAATCCAGCGCGGAATGTTGGTTCCTTTATTGGTGAACTCAACCAGCCAGCACAGGAAACCGCCAATGAAAGGTAATAATATTAATAAGAGTAAACTCACGACGGGCTCCTTAGTACACCAATAACAAGGCCAGCACAATCAATGCGCCCAGACTCATACTGGCGGCATACCAACGCAGGCTACCGGTGACCATCAATACACTCAGACGGTTCAATGCACCGATAATCAATGCGCTGATGCTCATCAGTCGATCAAACGGATCTCGATGGAATAACTTCGCGATCCCCTGATAAGGTAAAACAAACACAGTCTGGTAAAGCCAGTCGAAACCCCAGGCGTTGAACCAGAGTTTGCTCAACGGGCGTCCAATCCCTGAGTCTGCCACTTGAGACACAAACTTCCGTTTACCGAGGAACAGCCAGGCCGCCAGCGCAATTCCAGCTATCGCAATTGATGCTGATATCATCTCAATCAACAACTTGTTGTCGTGTGACTCATTCAATGCAGGGAACACGGATTCAACTGGTGGCGTGATCATCGCGCCAAGGAACGTTGACAGGATCATCAGTACGACCAGTGGCAGGTGATGACTGAAACCATGACCCGGATGCACATGCAATTTACTCTCACCATGGAACACGATGAAAATCAGACGGAATGTGTAAATTGAAGTCAGGAACGCACCGATTAATCCGGAGAGCAATAAGCCGGAATATCCACCCTGATAGGCTGCGAACAGGATTTCGTCTTTACTGAAGAAACCTGCGGTCACAAACGGTAATGCGGCTAACGCAGAACCACCAATCAGAAACGCGAAGTACACAAGCGGGATCGAACGACGTAAGCCACCCATCTTGAAGATGTTCTGTTCATGATGGCAGGCGATAATGACGGAACCGGCTGACAGGAACAGTAACGCTTTGAAGAAAGCGTGTGTCATCAGATGGAAGATCGCGCCACCCCATGCACCAACACCCAAAGCCAAAAACATGTAACCGATTTGACTCATGGTGGAGTAGGCGAGGATACGTTTGATATCGGTCTGTACCAGTGCAGCAAAGCCCGAAAGCAGGAGCGTTACCGCGCCAACAACGCCGACCAGATGCAACACATCGGGTGCCATCAGGAATAACCCGTGCATGCGGGCAATCAGATAGACACCTGCAGTGACCATGGTGGCCGCGTGGATCAACGCTGAAACCGGGGTTGGACCAGCCATCGCATCGGCTAACCAGGTTTGTAATGGTAATTGTGCTGATTTACCGACCGCACCTCCGAGCAACATCAGCGTCGCGAATTCAATGGCACCTGAACCGGCAGCCAGTTTTTGTGGCGCCAAGGTCAGAACATCCTGAATATTCAGCGTGCCGAGTTCGCGGTAAATAACGAACAGTCCAATCGCGAGGAAGACGTCACCGACACGCGTAACGATAAACGCCTTCATGGCGGCAGCAATGTTGTTGCGATCTTTGTAGTAAAAACCGATCAACAGGTAACTGCACAGACCAACACCCTCCCACCCCAGATAGACAAACAGCAGGTTGTCGGCAAGCACCAGAATTAACATGCTGGCGATAAACAGGTTGGTGTAGGTAAAGAAGCGTGAATAGCCTTCTTCGCCGCGCATATACCAGGATGCAAACAGGTGGATCAGGAAACCAACGCCACTGACAACACCGAGCATGGTCAGTGAGAGACCATCCAGATGTAGCACCATGCCGACATTCAGATCTGCGGTTTTGATCCACTGCCACAGCGTCTGATTAAAGATGGTTTTAGCGCCTGCTGCATGGAACTCAATACCAACCCACAATGCCGAGAGTGCGGCCAGACCAATGCTGCCGACACCCACCAGTGCGGATTGGTTTTCGTTCATGCGTCCAGCCGAAAACGCCAGGATCAGGAAGCCAATCAAAGGAAATAAACAAGTCAGAAATAACAGGCTCATCCGCGCATCTCCTTCACTGTATCGACATTCAGGGTGTGATGACGACGGTGCATCCGGATCAGGAGCGCCAGACCAATACTTGCTTCAGCAGCAGCCAAGCTAATCACCAGAATATACATGATTTGACCATCAACCTGATGGTAACGACTGCCGGCCGCGATAAAGGCCAGTGCAGCAGCGTTCATCAGTACTTCGATACTCATCAGAATAAATAACAGATTGCGGCGAAGCAGCAGACCACACAGCCCCAGCGAGAACAGGATGGCGGCAACGATCAAGCCATGCTCGAACGGGATACCATTCATGCGTCATCCTCCTCATTGCGGGTTGAGATAATGTCACCACGACGGGTTTCGCGGCCAAGATGGTAAGCGGAGACCAACCCTGCCAGCAGCAACAAAGAGGCGAGTTCTACCGCCAGCACGTACGGACCATAAAGACTGATGCCGACCGCTTTGGCAGAGATAAGATCACCTGCCATTTCACCGGAAATGCCGTGGATCGCCAGATAAAACACAACGAGCTGACCGATACTTAACAGTACGGGCCCGATCCAGGAGATGGGCTGGAGCGTCTTTTTCTCCTGCTCGGCGGCTGAGCCTAAGTTCAGCATCATGACGACGAATACGAACAGCACCATAATTGCGCCGGCATACACAATGACCTGCATGGCTCCGGCGAAGTTGGCGCCGAGGCTGAAGAAGATCATGCCGACCGCAATCAGTGACACAATCAGATGAAGTAAGGCATGCATCGGGTTTGTACCGGTGATCACTCCTAGCGTTGCGAGGATCGCCACCACCGATGAGCCGTAGAAAGCTATTTCCATATCCCGTGGCTCCTTAAGGTAAAATACTCTTCACATCAATCGGTTCAGCTTCTTTCTGCGCAGTGCCTTTCGGCTTGCCCTCAATTGCCATACCTGAGACGCGGTAGAAGTTATAATCCGGGTATTTACCGGGGCCACTGATCAGCAGATCTTCTTTTTCATACACCAGATCCTGACGGCGGAATTCTCCCATTTCAAAATCTGGGGTCAGCTGAATGGCCGTGGTTGGGCACGCTTCTTCGCACAGCCCACAGAAGATGCAGCGGGAGAAGTTGATGCGGAAAAATTCCGGATACCAACGGCCGTCTTCGCGTTCTGCTTTTTGCAGCGAGATACAACTGGCTGGACACGCCGCTGCACACAGGTTGCAAGCAACACAACGCTCATCGCCATCTGGGTCGCGAGTTAAAACAATGCGGCCACGAAAACACTTGTTCTTCCGGATAACATAAAGTGTCGCGCGGGCGGAATGAGTGTGAGAACACCATCGCCAGACTGCGAAGCTGGGTGCCAACACCGGTAATGATTTGTTTTATATTCACGATCAATTCCTCATTGCGCCTGTAACAACACGACAGCACCGGTCACGAGCAGATTGATAAGCGTGAGCGGTAAACAAACTTTCCAGCCGAACGACATCACCTGGTCATAACGTGGACGGGGCAGGGATGCACGCAGCAAAATAAACAGCATCATGAAAAAGCCGGTTTTCAGGGCAAACCAAACCACCGGTGGCAGGAACGGTCCATGCCAGCCGCCAAAGAACAGGGTGACGATCAGCGCTGAAACCAGCACGATCCCGATGTATTCACCCACAAAGAACATGCCCCATTTCATCCCTGCGTACTCAATGTGATAGCCATCGGCCAGTTCCTGTTCTGCTTCAGGCTGGTCGAACGGATGACGGTGGGTGACTGCAACCCCGGCAAAGACAAAGGTCACAAAGCCGAAGAACTGTGGAATGATGAACCAGAGATCCTGCTGTGCATCGACGATGTCACGCAGATTGAATGAACCGGTTTGTGCCACGATGCCCATCAGGGATAAGCCAAGAAAGACCTCGTAGCTCAGTGTCTGGGCAGAAGCACGCAAGCTCCCCAGCAGCGAGTATTTATTGTTGCTCGACCAGCCTGCAAACAGCACGGCATAAACAGCCAGACCGGCAATCGCCAGGAAGAAGAGGATACCGATGTTCAAGTCGGCAACGCCCCAGTCCGGTGTGATCGGCACAATCGCAAAGGCAATCAGGAACGCAGTGAATGCGATCATTGGTGCCAGTACGAAGATCAAACGATCCGCAAACGGTGGGATCCAGTCCTCCTTGAAGAACATTTTGATCATGTCGGCTGCGAGTTGCAGGATACCGAATGGCCCAACCCGGTTCGGGCCATAACGATCCTGCCAGAGCCCGAGCAGGCGGCGTTCGATGAAGCTCATAAACGCGCCTATCCCGACCACCACGACAAGCACTAAGAGTGCTTTGAGTGTCGAGATGATGAGATCGATGATTTCGGGGGAAAGCGTCATACACCGACCTCCTGCACTTGCGTGATGGTTGCTTGCAGCATCGCTGGTGGCAGTTCTGGTAAACCAAGGGGCAGCCCAATCAGACCATTCGC
>QKFI01000249.1 GCA_003251455.1 Tolumonas sp. | reverse complement strand
CAGCCGCAAACTGACCGCCACCAGCAATCAAAATGCAGCTCGTCCTGCAGCCATGATGGAAGACGAATTCCGTTGGCAACATAACAGTGACGCCATGGCGGTAGAAAAACTGGCTGAAGGTATCCGGGCATTCGCAGCCGATCAGATTAAGTTGGAACAAATGATTTCAGCACTCATTTAAAAATTCTGGGGGAAACATGAGCACTAAATATACACATCGCAAACTAGCTGACGCGATTCGTGTTTTGAGTATGGACAGTGTCCAGAAAGCAAACTCTGGCCATCCGGGAGCACCAATGGGGATGGCGGATATGGCAGAAGCCCTGTGGCGGGGCTTCCTGAAACATAATCCGACCAATCCGAACTGGGTCGATCGAGATCGCTTTATTCTTTCGAATGGTCACGGTTCAATGCTGTTGTACAGCTTGCTGCACCTAACCGGCTACGATCTTTCACTGGATGATTTACAACAATTCCGGCAATTGCACTCCAAAACACCCGGTCACCCGGAACTTGGGTATACACCGGGTGTCGAAACCACAACCGGCCCATTGGGTCAGGGTATTACCAATGCCGTTGGGATGGCTTTAGCCGAAAAAACATTGGCTGCACAGTTTAACCGAACAGGTCACGACATTGTCGATCATTACACCTATGTTTTTATGGGTGATGGCTGTCTGATGGAAGGTGTTTCTCATGAAGCCTGCTCACTTGCCGGTACGCTGAAACTCGGCAAACTCATCGCGTTTTACGACGATAACGGTATTTCGATTGATGGTGATGTGGACGGCTGGTTTACCGATGACACCGCCAAACGCTTTGAATCCTATGGCTGGCACGTGATCCGCGATATCGATGGTCATCATGCTGAATCTATCCAATCTGCGATTGAACTGGCACAGGCAGAGACCAACCGACCATCCATCCTGATGTGTAAAACCGTCATCGGTTTTGGTTCACCGAATAAGTCTGGCTCCCATGACTGCCACGGAGCACCGTTAGGCGACAAAGAAATCGCGGCAACCCGAGAACAGCTGGGCTGGAGTTTGTCTCCTTTTGAAGTACCACAGGAGATTTATCAGGCATGGAATGCTCAAGAAGCCGGTGCAGCAAAAGAGAATGCCTGGAATCAACAATTTGCAGCGTATCAGCAAGCGTATCCGGAACTTGCCCAGGAATTCACCCGCAGAACACAGAAACAGTTACCGGAAGACTGGTCAGTCAAAATGGACGACTATATTGCGCAACTGCAACACAACCCATCCAGCATTGCCAGCCGCAAAGCATCACAGAATACGATCGAACAGATCGCCAGTCTGTTGCCAGAAATGCTGGGTGGATCGGCCGATCTCAGTCCAAGTAATCTGACAACCTGGTCTGGCTCGGTTGATCTGGATCGCGATCCTGCCGGTAATTATGTGCACTACGGCGTTCGTGAATTCGGGATGTCTGCCATCATGAACGGGATAGCGCTGCACGGCGGTTTCATCCCTTACGGTGCAACTTTCCTGATGTTTATGGAATACGCACGCAATGCTGTCCGGATGGCAGCGCTCATGAAACAACGCTC
>QKFI01000410.1 GCA_003251455.1 Tolumonas sp. | reverse complement strand
ACCTTAGCGAAAAACCTGAAAAAAACAACGTTCCGCTTCACAGTTAACTATGCTTTTATGAGAGTAGTGACGGGATGTGCAGCCCCGCGCAGCTATTCTGACGATACTTGGATCACCCCAGAATTTATGGCGTCTTATAGTATGTTACATAAGATGGGTAGAGCGCATTCCATTGAAGTCTGGGATGACGATGAACTGGTTGGAGGTTTATACGGGATTAGTGTCGGTCGGATATTCTGTGGCGAATCCATGTTTCACCTTAAACCAGATGCATCCAAAATGGCATTAGTCATCTTATGTAAGCACCTGCGGGAATATGGCGTTCCACTCATTGACTGCCAGATGCTAAATAACTATTTAGCCACTATGGGGGTTCAGGAATGGCCTCGAGCTGACTTTTTAAATGTATTACACGATCTAAGGGAGCAACAAGTAGCCGAAATCTGCTGGCGACCCCAGGAACTAATATTATGAATTCAAGACCATTACGTGTTGGCATTACCCCTTCTCACCCCTGTAGTTATCTTCCTGATCAATATGAACAATTGATCGTGATTATGGATGATGACTATCGTTCACCGCAGGGGTATGAGGCGCTATTGCAAGCAGGGTTTCGTCGTAGTGGCAATGATGTTTATCGTCCGCATTGTTCATTTTGTAGTGAGTGCCATTCGCTTCGGATCAACCCGAAAGAATTTGTACCGAACAAACAACAAAAAAGAGTATTCAAGAAAAATAAAGATATTCGCTGGCAAGTAAGTGATGCAGAAAAACCGGCTTATTATGCTTTATATGATCGCTACATTACACAACGTCATTCTGATGGCTCGATGTATCCCCCGAGTCACCATCAGTACCAGCAGTTCTTATTTTGTGATTGGCTCCCCCCCTATTTTATTGAGTTCTACAAAGAAGATGAGCTCATTGCCGTCGCGGTGACCGATATTTTGCCCAACAGTCTGAGCGCAATGTACACCTTCTATGAACCTGAATTTGAATCACGTTCACTAGGAACATTTGCCATTTTGTGTCAGCTTGAATTGGCTAGGAAAATTAAGCGCGAATATCTCTATTTGGGGTATCAGGTCGATGGCTGTAAAAAAATGAATTACAAATCAACATACCATCCACACGAGCGTTTAGTTGATAAAGTCTGGAAAAAATACAGTAATAACTCTGACTGAACTTTACACAACCAGTGAAATCCGGCATGATCCAGCAGATTTTTTTTGTGGTATTACGAGGATTCAATGTCTAAAGAAGACAGTATCGAGATGCAAGGGACGATTCTGGAAACCCTGCCAAACACAATGTTCCGTGTTGAACTTGAAAATGGTCACGTTGTAATTGCGCATATCTCTGGAAAAATGCGCAAAAACTACATCCGTATTCTGACCGGTGACAAAGTGACAGTGCAGCTGACCCCTTACGATCTTTCTAAAGGTCGCATCGTATTCCGTTCTCGTTGAGTTCCATAAAGAAAAAAGCCCCTCAGCGGGGGCTTTTTCTCTTTTCTCAATTTAGCCTTCTGAAGGCTGTAGAACGGATTCTTTTTCTTTGTTAGGTGTGCAATCCAGTTTCAGTGCATCATCTTTCACATCCACTTTTGCAACCCCACCATTGACTAACTCACCAAACAGCAATTCGTTTGCCAGCGGTTTTTTGAGTTGTTCCTGAATTACACGCCCCATTGGACGAGCGCCCATGGCTTTGTCATAGCCTTTTTCAGCCAACCAGTGACGAGCCGCGGAAGTAACTTCCAGAGAAACACCTTTCGCATCCAACTGAGCCTGAAGTTCAACGATAAATTTATCCACCACTTGATGAATAACATCCATATCGAGGTGATTGAACCAAATGATGTTATCCAGTCGGTTACGGAATTCAGGGGTGAAGGTCCGGTTGATTTCCGACATCGCATCATGGCTATGATCCTGTTGCTGGAAGCCAATGGATTTCCGTTGTGTTTCCTGCACGCCACAGTTCGTCGTCATGACTAAAACGACATTGCGGAAATCTGCTTTACGACCATTGTTGTCGGTCAGCGTACCGTTATCCATGACCTGTAACAGCAGATTAAAGACATCAGGATGTGCTTTTTCAATTTCGTCCAATAACACCACGCTGTGCGGATGTTTGATCACTGCATCGGTTAGCAGGCCACCCTGTTCATAGCCCACATATCCTGGAGGCGCACCAATCAGGCGTGACACTGTGTGACGTTCCATATATTCAGACATATCGAAACGTAACAGCTCAATGCCCATGGCTTTTGCCAAACGTAAGGTCACTTCTGTTTTACCAACACCGGTTGGGCCGGCAAACAGGAACGCACCGATTGGACGACGTTCATTCCCCAGACCAGAACGGCTCAGGCGAATTGCATCGGTCAAGACTTCAATTGCCTTATCCTGACCAAACACCACCATTTTCAGATTCCGCTCCAGATTACGCAGTACATCGCGGTCGCTGGAGGAAACTGATTTTTCCGGAATACGTGCAATTTTTGCTACAACCGCTTCAATGTCTGCAATATTGATAACTTTTTTACGTTTGCTTGGTGGCAATAAGCGTTGGCTTGCGCCGACCTCATCGATGACGTCAATGGCTTTGTCTGGTAGATGACGATCGTTGATGTATTTTGCTGAGAGCTCTGCAGCCGCACGCAACGCTTTATTGGTATACCGAACCTGATGATGTTCTTCGTAACGGTTCTTCAGACCGATAAGAATTTTAGTCGTGTCATCAACCGATGGTTCAACTACATCAATTTTCTGGAAACGACGGGCCAGCGCATGGTCTTTTTCAAAGACCTGAGAATATTCCTGATACGTTGTTGAGCCCATGCAACGTAATTTACCGGAAGACAATATCGGTTTAATCAGGTTCGCAGCATCAAGCTGTCCACCAGACGCAGCACCCGCACCGATAATCGTATGAATTTCATCAATGAACAGAATCGAACCTTTTTCCCGTTCAAGCTGTTTCAGAACAACCTTAAAGCGTTTTTCAAAGTCGCCACGGTATTTAGTACCGGCCAGTAAAGAACCCATGTCTAATGAGTAAACGACATTGTCTGCAATCACTTCAGGGACATCACCATGTACGATTCGATACGCGAGCCCTTCTGCAATTGCAGTTTTCCCAACGCCAGCTTCCCCAACCAACAATGGGTTATTTTTACGGCGACGGCATAAAATCTGAATAGTGCGGCTCACTTCGGCATCACGACCAATCAACGGATCGATACTACCTTCCGCCACTTTCTGATTCAGATTCGTAACAAAATTTTCGATTTGGTTCGCTGCGGCATCTTCGCCCATGGCTTCTGAATCACCACTGCTCATATTACCAGCGTTTGGATCTTCACTTTGTGGTACATCTTTGCGTACCCCATGCGAAATATAATTGACGACATCAAGTCGGCTGATATCCGCTTTTTTCAGGAAATAGACAGCCTGAGATTCTTGTTCACTGAAAATAGCAACCAGGACATTGGCACCGAAAACTTCGGTATGCCCAGACGACTGAACATGGAAGACCGCACGTTGAAGAACACGTTGAAAGCCTAAAGTAGGTTGAGTTTCGCGCTCACCTTCATCATCGGCAATGCGAGGGGTTGTTTGTTCAAGGAAGACAGAAATATCTTTGCGAAGTTGTTCTATATCTGCCCCACAGGCGACTAAAGCCTCTTGGGCGGATTGATTATCAAGTAATGCCAGTAATAAATGCTCGACCGTCATAAACTCATGGCGGGCGTCTCTGGCTGCCTTGAACGCTTGGTTTATCGATTTTTCCAGCTCTTTGTTTAGCATGGGCACCTCCCAAACAAACTGACGACAACGCTATGCTGGACGAAATCTGAAATTCAGGCTTTTTCCATAATACACAGCAGCGGATGTTCATGCTTACGCGCGAACCGATTAACTTGATCAACTTTTGTTTCTGCTATATCAGCAGTATAGACACCACATATCCCCTTGCCTTCATAATGAACCGACAACATGACCTGCGTTGCAGAGTCAATATCCATACGAAAGAAGCGTTGCAAGATCTCTACCACAAAATCCATCGGCGTATAGTCATCATTCAATAAAATGACTTTATACATTGCCGGCGGCTGGATTTCAGTCCTCACTTCCTCGATGGATTCAGGAGCTGGCGTTAGTCTTGTCTTACCCATTTAACAACTACCTTTTTCTTCCATTACTACTAAGTTACGAACTAATGTCAACCCAGTATTTGAAATAGCTCTTGCTTTTAGAATCTGATACTTGACGGGGTTACTTTTTGCAATAAATTGGTGATTTGGTAACCGGCTGAAACACTTTATTGCACTATTTTAGTTTAGGGCAATTTATTACAGCGGGATATTCCTAACGGCGTTTAAAGTAATTTCATCTCTGAGGACGTAGATGTATGGCTACTGGAACCGTAAAGTGGTTTAACAATGCGAAAGGTTTTGGATTCATTTGCCCGGACGATGGCGGTGATGACATTTTTGCTCACTATTCCACAATCGACATGAACGGCTACAAGACGCTGAAAGCGGGGCAACCAGTTGAGTTTGAAGTCCAAGCTGGGCCTAAAGGAGCACATGCAACCAGCATTGTTCCGACTTCTTCCCAAGAATCATAAGAACCGGGCGGGAGCAAAAACAAGAAGCGGGACCACTTGGGTTCCCGCTTCTTGTTTTCAGTGTTTAAAAGCCACCAAAATAGGTGGCTTTTAATACATTACATGTTGCTAATCATATCATCAGCAAACTCTGAACACTTGCGCAGTGTTGCGCCATCCATCAGACGTTCAAAGTCATAAGTCACAGTTTTCGCTGCGATTGCACCTTCCATGCCTTTCACGATCAGGTCAGCCGCTTCGAACCAACCTAAGTGACGCAGCATCATCTCTGCAGACAGGATCAATGAACCAGGATTCACTTTATCCTGACCCGCATATTTTGGCGCAGTACCGTGTGTTGCTTCAAACAATGCAACACCATCACCGATGTTTGCACCAGGAGCGATACCAATACCACCAACTTGTGCAGCCAGCGCATCAGAGATGTAGTCGCCGTTTAAGTTCATGGTTGCAATCACATCATATTCTGCAGGACGCAGCAGGATCTGTTGCAGGAATGCATCTGCAATCACGTCTTTAACGATGATGTTTTTGCCGGTTTTTGGGTTTTTGAACTGGCACCATGGACCACCATCGATCAGCTCTGCACCGAATTCTTCACGTGCTAATTGGTAACCCCAATCTTTGAAAGCACCTTCGGTGAACTTCATGATGTTGCCTTTATGAACCAGCGTCAGTGAATCACGATCGTTATCAATGACATATTCCATCGCAGCACGAACCAAACGTTTGGTACCTGCTTCAGACATTGGTTTAACGCCGATACCGCAACCTTCAGGGAAACGAATTTTCTTCACGCCCATTTCATTGCGCAGGAAATCGATTACTTTTTTCGCTTCTGCTGAATCAGCTTTCCATTCGATACCAGCGTAGATGTCTTCAGCGTTTTCACGGAAGATCACCATGTCAGTCAGTTCTGGATTTTTCAGTGGGCTTGGTGTGCCTTCGTAATAACGAACCGGGCGCAGACAAACATACAGATCCAGCTCCTGACGTAATGCAACGTTCAGAGAGCGGATACCACCACCAACTGGTGTTGTCAGCGGGCCTTTGATTGCCACGTGATATTCACGAATTGCGTCTAATGTTTCTGCTGGTAACCAGACATCATCGCCGTAAACTTTGGTTGATTTCTCACCGGTATAGATTTCCATCCAGGAAATTTTCTTTTCACCTTTGTAGGCTTTCTCAACGGCTGCATCGACCACTTTCAGCATTGCCGGAGTCACGTCTACGCCGATACCATCACCCTCGATGAAAGGAATAATCGGGTTATTTGGTACGACTAATTTACCCGCAGCATCCACTGAGATTTTTTCGCCTGTTGCGGGCACAACGATTTTATCTCCTGACTTCCGGTTATTGTCTGCATAACCACACATAAGCGGCAATGTGATTAAATAGTTATGCACGAATTACGTAATTTATTGTTGTGGCCACATCTTAGCCCAACCAGCCATTTCTGCAAATGCAGGAGTGTGAACGAAAGGCTGTTTTATTGTAAACAAAATGATTTTTATGCTGCTTTTTCATGAGGAATCCCTGGAGGGTCGCGCTTTATTGGTGCGCTGAATTCTGCGATCAGTTACTCTATAGCGGTTCCCCGAAGAGTAAGTACACCATGTCATTTCGTCCTAATGTAACGGTTGCAGCCGTTATCCGTTATCAAGATCGGTTCCTTCTTGTTGAAGAAATGGATCGTCGCCGCCATGTATTTAATCAACCTGCAGGTCATCTCGAAGCTGGCGAATCGATTTATGAAGCCGCATGCCGTGAAATTCAGGAAGAAACCGGTCTTCAATTACACCCGGATGGCTGGCTCGGTACGTATATGTATTCAAGCCCTTACCGAAAACTGACCTATCTACGTTTTTGTTTTTACTGTGAATTAACGGAAGACCCGGGTGAACATTATCCAAATGATCCGGATAACGATATTCTGGCTTGTCACTGGAAAACTATCGACGAAATTCGTGCTTTAGGTAAGCAACTGCGGAGCCCATTAGTGATGGAATGCTTCGAAGATTATCTGAATGGCGTTCGCCTTCCTCTCTCTGCGTTGAAAGATAGACGCTGATAATATAGGCGCGGGTTTGCTTTTTTGTTAAAATGCGCGCCGTATTTTCCATCTTAACTAATATCCCGATGACAAATAACAGCCAAATCAAAGTCATTGTCGGTATGTCCGGCGGTGTTGACTCTTCCGTTTCTGCTTATCTACTTCAACAACAAGGTTATCAGGTTGAAGGCCTTTTCATGAAGAACTGGGAAGAAGACGACTCGGATGAGTATTGTTCTGCAGCTGCGGATCTGGCTGATGCAAAAGCCGTATGCGATAAATTAGGCATTAAACTGCATACCGTGAATTTTGCAGCAGAGTATTGGGACAATGTGTTTGAACTGTTTTTAGAAGAATATAAAGCAGGACGGACACCAAATCCGGATATTCTGTGTAATAAGGAAATTAAATTTAAAGCCTTTCTGGAATTTGCCGCAGAAGATCTAGGCGCTGACTATATTGCAACTGGTCATTACGTTCGCCGTGATGACAGTTCTGGCCAACCGCGTCTGTTACGTGGATTGGATAGCAACAAAGATCAGAGCTATTTTTTATATACGCTAAGCCATGAACAGGTTGGCCAGAGTCTATTCCCTGTTGGCGAACTCGAAAAACCTCAGGTTCGTAAAATTGCTGAAGACTTAGGTTTAGTGACGGCGAAGAAAAAAGACAGCACCGGTATTTGTTTTATCGGCGAGCGTAAATTCAGTGAGTTTCTCGCCCGTTATCTACCTGCTCAACCAGGTGCTATCGAAACAACTGAAGGTACCGTGATTGGTGAACATCAAGGCTTGATGTATCACACGTTAGGTCAGCGAAAAGGCTTAGGGATCGGCGGAATCAAAGATGGTGACGAAAACCCATGGTACGTCGTCGATAAAGATGTTGAACGAAATGTGTTAGTTGTTGCACAAGGTCACAATCATCCGCGTCTGTTTTCTGATGGTCTGATTGCAAAACAATTACATTGGGTTGACCGTCAGGTACGTCGTCAGCCTTTCGAATGTGTCGTTAAAACCCGTTATCGCCAACAAGATATCCCTTGTATTGTAGAGCCGTTGGATGATGAAACGATCCGGGTAACATTCAAAACCCCACAGGCTGCTGTAACACCAGGACAGTCCGCGGTTTTCTATGATGGCGAAGTTTGTCTAGGTGGCGGTATTATTGAGCAGCGTTTTTCCGGGAGTTTTTGATAAATGAAGGATAAACAGGCATTACAGATCATGGCGCTGGCAGCTATATGTCAGGCCGCATGGTTAGTTCAACAGATTGCACGAAATGGTTCGTGCGATGAAGATTCGATGCGTTGTCTGTTGCAAGGCATCATGGTCACAGATCCGGATCATGCTTCTTCTGTTTATCCGAATCGCCATTTACTACGCGAAGGCTATAAGTCCTTAGTGGAGCAACTGGGTAACAATCGTAATCCGAAAAACATCGAATTGACGCGATATGTTGTCGGTATGGTCGCACTGGAACGTAAACTCAGTAACAAACGCCGTGTGCTTTCTTTGATGGGTGATCGTGTTGGACAGGTCAAACGTCAGGCGTTTCATTTTGATTTACTGGCCGATAATGTGTTGAGCAACATAGCCAGTATTTATAGCGATCACATCAGTAATCTGGGCCCTAGAATTCAGGTTTCAGGTGCACCGCTTTATCTTCAGCAACCACAGATCCAACATAAAATCCGTGCGTTGCTACTTGCAGGGATCCGTGCCGCTGTACTTTGGCGCCAACTTGGTGGTCGCCGCCGCCAGATCCTGTTTTTCCGTAAAAGAGTCATCGCAGCTGCAGAAAATGCACTGCGCCAACTTTAACCCCCAATGTATTGACCGAAAGTGTCGAGGAGTGATGTGATGGAACTGTCAGCCCTGACTGCTGTTTCCCCGATTGATGGTCGTTATGGTGATAAATGTATCGACCTGCGTCCGATTTTTTCTGAATACGGTTTATTACGTTTCCGTGTTGAAGTTGAAGTCCGCTGGTTACAGCAGTTAGCCGCACATGCCGGTATCCCTGAGGTTCCTTCTTTTTCAGAAGAAGCGAATGCGGTATTGGATAGCATTGTTGCTAACTTCAATGAAGAAGATGCTTTCCGTATCAAAACCATTGAAAAAACCACTAACCATGACGTTAAAGCGGTTGAGTATTTCCTGAAAGAAAAAGTAGCGGATAATGCAGAACTGCATGCTGTATCTGAGTTCATTCACTTTGCTTGTACTTCAGAAGATATTAACAACAACTCACATGGCCTGATGCTGAAAAATGCACGTGAGCTGGTGATTGCACCTTACTGCGAAAAATTGATCAGTGCGGTGAAAGGGTTAGCAGCACAATATCGTGAAGTGCCAATGCTGTCGCGTACCCATGGTCAGCCAGCCTCTCCGACTACCTTAGGTAAAGAGATGGCAAACGTGGCTTATCGTCTGGAACGTCAGTACAAACAGATCATGGCTGTTGAGATCCTGGGCAAAATTAATGGTGCCGTTGGTAACTACAACGCACATATCAGTGCTTACCCGGATGTTGACTGGCATGCATTCTCAGAACAGTTTGTAACCAGTTTAGGTCTGACCTGGAACCCATACACCACCCAGATCGAACCACATGACTATATCGCTGAAATGTTTGATGCGATTGCACGTTTCAACACCATTATTCTCGACTTCGATCGTGATATCTGGGGTTACATCTGTCTGGGTCACTTCAAACAACGCACAATTGCTGGTGAAATTGGTTCATCCACCATGCCACACAAAGTTAACCCAATCGACTTTGAAAACTCTGAAGGTAACTTAGGGTTGGCGAACGCACTGTTTGATCATCTGGCTGCGAAACTGCCTGTT
>QKFI01000231.1 GCA_003251455.1 Tolumonas sp. | reverse complement strand
ACACCATACGGATTCAGCCACCGAGCCATTTCTGCAGCTTCTTTATCGAGAACGATCCGAGAATAAGCACCACCCGGCGCAACAATCACCGCAGTTCCATTCGGATGATCCGGTACAAAGGCTGTCAAATTCGGCTTTGTAATTCCAGTCACGATGCGATCTGGCCAATAAGCGACTTTACTACGCTCCGTGACCGTTAATTTTACAGGGGAATGTTCAGATCCAGGGCCAATTGCATTCGGCCATAAATCAACAACATCTTTTGTTTTGAGGGGGCTAGCACATGTTGCACCAGCAACAAATAGGCTCGCAATAGCCAAGCCTAACAAATGCGTTTTTCGCATTCGACTTTCTCCTTGTTGATTAACAGTTTGTGAAAAAACGAGCATCAAAAACTGACGCTTCGGGAACGAGTCGATATCGATACAGTTCAAAAAAACTGAAACATCTTGAAGAAATTTTTTGATGAACGTCCGATATCTCCTTGATAACCATCTGAAAAAATGGATATTTATCAGGGCCAGCTACGTTACATGGTTTTCCGAGGCAATTTTGTGAATTGATTAAAATTTTATTTCTTACATGAAGTGATTAGGTAGGTAACCCTGCGTCGACGATCTGACGCCGACGCAGGAATGGGGAAATGCTTTAAGTTGAACACAAAGAACAACCGATTTTAAAGTGGGCCAACTTGTTTATCTTTCGGATACTGAACCTGATAACCCAAATCAAGCATCGTCGATTTTGATGGCGCAAGCGTGACGACCCACTGCTGAATGCCTGGCTGTTGATTGACGTTTTGCTCCGTCGGTGCAGTCGTGCCCTCTAACACTGAAACTTTGATATCTTCTTGCTTCGAAACTGGCCAATTATCCAGCACAGAGAGCGCCATTGCATGTACATGACCATTGGTGACTTTTAACTGATATTTGCGTTGTAACGTCTGCAATTTATTCAGTACGCCCTCTTCATGACGCTCGTCTTTCACAATAGACCAATTCAATGCGACGTTGTCATCTACACCGAATCCGAATTCCATTTTTTCTTTCGGAGAAAATAACGGTTGCTGTGATTTGCCAACATTCACCCCATCTCGCTGCCATCGCCACTCTCCGGGTAACAGTGGTGTTGATGAAGGATTCTCTAACTGGGCAAACAGATAAGCATGCGGATCTTGCTTCGGAACAGCTTTCAACGTCATCTCCGCCGGCCATTGTTGTTGATCAATGACGACGCGTTGTTTTTCTTGAGAAGAAGAGACACTGACCCGGCCCGGGATCTGATAAGCGACCTGATAACCCGTATTCAACACGACAGCTTGCTGTTCTTCGACCGGGGCCATCGCCATCATTTCAGGAGCCGCGTCAGCCATACGCTCAGCGGATTTCAAAAGTGTATTCCGGGCTACTGGCCTGATATCATGGTAATCGATCCACCAGCTATACAATCTTGGCGGAACAGAAGATGAATTTGGACGTAGCGTCGATAACGTCAAGGCAACCTGATCCCAGTTCTCACCCGTATTTTGCTGAATATACGCGGCCTGTGTGACCTGTAATTTACTCGATTTCGTATCCAGATTTGCATCATAGACCGGGCTCCAGCGCGCATCAGAGAGTTGATACGAAAGCATCAATTGCGCTTTGCCACCGTCAGATTGCAGATGAATCAATGCAGTACGTGTATCTTTTTGCTGATTATTGATAGCGTCCAGTGCGCGTTTAGTCGCTGCGATTTCGTTTTTCCGGATTTTGATTTCTCGAGACAAAGCAACGCGGGCAGCACCGGTATTTTTCATGCCATCGCCCAGCACCTGCATATTTTTCTGCCAATCCGCACTACCTGCATTTGCTTTTTCACCACCACCCTGTTCAGCAATTTTCTGCAAATATTGCTGCTGAATGGTCAGTGCCTGATCATTAGCCATCAGAATCGCGAGTGCATCCTGTTGTTGTTCAAGCTTCTTCTGCAATTCAGAAACCTGTGGTAGCACCCAATCAGCACGAGTTTCCTTTTTCAAATCGAGACTGACGACCTGAGTTTTTTTCCCAGTTGTTCCTTTAATTCGTAATGAATTTTCGTCAATTGACGCGGGTAATCCCGGAATAAGGATCGTTTCAGAACCCGCAGGTAACACAACTTCAATCGTTCTCGTGATATTGGCAGAATCAGGATAAACCGTCACATCCGAAATCCGACTATCTGCAACCTGATCCGCCATCGCAGACGACACAAACAACGCCAGTAATGAAAATGGATAGGCTAAATTGATGTTCATGCTCATCTCCTGAAAATTAGGCGCGCGGGTGATGTTCCTGATGGAGTGCTTGCAACCGGGCCTTCGCAACATGAGTGTAAATTTGCGTGGTCGATAAATCTGAATGCCCTAGCAGCATCTGAACTACACGCAAGTCAGCTCCATGGTTGAGCAAATGTGTGGCAAAAGCATGTCTTAATGTGTGCGGTGACAAATCCGTTGAAATATTTGCGCGGACTGCATACAGCTTGATCCGATGCCAGAAGGTTTGTCGGGTCATATGCTGCGCCCGGTTTGAAGGAAACAGCACATCTGAAGGTTGTTCATGAAGCAGTGTTTTTCTAGCTTCCTTCATATAACGTAGAAGCCAGTATTGCGCTTCTTCCCCCGTCGGGACCAGTCGTTCTTTATTCCCCTTCCCATTCACCCGAACGTAAGCCATATCCGGTGCAAGTTGGTGAATCTCAAGCCCGACTAATTCAGAAACACGCAGGCCCGTGGCATACAACAATTCCAGCATCGCTTTATCACGCAATTCAATCGGATCATCCGTTTCCGGTTCAGACAACAGTGCGTCGACTTGTTCTTCACTGATATCTTTCGGTAACCGTTGTGGCAGTTTCGGGCTATCAATCGCAACCGTAGGGTCATCACGTCTTAACTGTTCGCGGATTAGGAACTGGTAGAAACGACGGAGTGCACTCAATAACCGGGCAGTCGAGGTTGCCTTAAAGCCTTGGTCGATCCGCCAAGCCAGATGCTCATGCAACATGAATGTATCCAGTGTCAGATAAGAAGAACCTTTGCTATCTAGCCAGTTATTGAGTTTGTAGAGATCCGTCCGGTATGACGAAACCGTATTATCGGAAAGACCACGTTCCAGCCATAATGTATCCAGAAATTGTTCAATGAGCGGATTATCGTATTTCATCGTTTTGGAATACCTTTATTGGCGAACTGGCGGTAGCTTTTGTAACATATCCATAGTTTGATTGTATGGGCATCATTATGCAAATCGGTTTGTTTTACGGTTCAAGTACTTGTTATACCGAAATGGTAGCGGAAAAAATCCAATCTATCCTCGGTGAGGATCTGATTACACTTCATAATCTGACTGATACGCCTGTCAGTAAAATGGCTGAGTACGAGATTTTATTCTTTGGCATTCCAACCTGGGATTTTGGTGAATTACAAACCGATTGGGGAAATAACTGGGACGCAATCGATCAGGTTGACCTGAAAGGAAAGGTTGCAGCCTTAATAGGCTTGGGTGATCAAGGCACCTATGGCGAGTGGTTTTTAGATGCAATGGGTATGCTCCATGACAAACTACTCGCCAAAGGTTGCCAGATAGTCGGCTATTGGCCAAATGAAGGTTATGAATTTGAAGCCTCAAAAGCCCTCATTGCTGATGGCTCTTATTTCTGTGGTCTGGCGCTGGATGAAATCACCCAATATGATCAAACCGATGAACGCCTGAACAAATGGCTGCCTCAGGTATTAGAAGAAATCGCTGACCTCAATTAGCAGCCCGCATGTTCAGATAAAAGGCATCAGCAAGCTCAATAAACTCATCCGAATAGCGGTTGTCCGTTTCCCGTAAACACAACTGCTCTTCTTCAAAATCCGTTTCGCGATCACCAAGCAATAACAACATCAACACTGGCTCTTTTCCGCGTTTGGTTTCCACCAGACATTTACGTTGTAAAAACCACCCATCCGCTTTTGCTAACGCAATGACATTGTTGCCTTCTGACACAGGTAACACTAAGGCCAGCTTTCCATCCGGATGCAGTAATCTTTGCGCTGTTTTCAGTAAAGCCTCATGATCTAACTCACCGGTATGGCGTGCGCGCTGACGAGAAAGGTCGCCCCATTCCTGACCATGCTGAAAATAAGGCGGGTTTGAAACGATCAAATCGTAATGCGGCGCATCAAACGTCAGAATATTGTGATGAATGATCTTAATCCGTTCACGCCAAGGCGATTCATTCACGTTTTCTTCAGCCTGCCGCACCGCATCCTGATCCAGCTCAACTGCATCAATCATGACCTCAGATGAAGTGCGTTGCGCCAGCATTAATGCCAGAATCCCCGTTCCCGTACCTATATCCAAAATTCTCTTTGCACCATGCACTGGTAACCAGCTCCCCAGCACAATGCTATCTGTGCCGACTTTCATCGCACAACGATCTTGCACGATACGAAATTGTTTAAATGTAAAAGTATGCCCACCCATCGATTTTTATCACTTTAAAAAGAACTCGACTTAAATTTGCCGCGAATTTTACGTCATACTTCCCTATAATGTGCGCCCTTATTGGTAAGTCAGGAAGTCGTTTATGTCTTTTGAATCATTAGAATTGGATCCGGTTCTGCTACGTGCGGTAGAAGAATTAGGTTTCAACCGTCCAACCACCATTCAGTCACAGGTCATTCCTGTCGCAATGGAAGGACGTGATGTGATGGCTTCTGCACCAACCGGAACGGGTAAAACCGCTGCGTTCCTATTACCAATTTTACAACATATGCTGGATTTCCCACGTCGTAAACCGGGCCCGGCACGCGCATTAATTCTTACACCAACCCGTGAACTCGCACTTCAGATCGAAGAACAAGCGAAAGCACTTGCTGCACATACCTACCTGAAGGTCGCAAGTATCATTGGTGGCGTCAGCGAAGAGGAACATCTGCCCGCGCTCGAAAAAACGATTGATATTGTAATTGCGACGCCGGGTCGACTGATGCAATACATCGAAGATGAGCGTTTCGACAGCCGCGAAATCGAAGTACTCGTATTGGATGAAGCGGACCGCATGCTCGATATGGGCTTTATCGGTGATGTCGATCGTATTGCTGCTGAAGCACGCTGGCGTAAACAAACCATGCTGTTCTCAGCCACGCTGGAAGGAAACGGTCTGGAGAAATTTGCAGAAGATCTGCTGAAAGATCCTGCACGAATGGAAGCGGAACCACCACGCAGTGAACGTAAAAAGATCCAGCAACTGGTCTATTTTGCTGACACACTGGAACACAAATTCAATCTGTTAAAACACCTGCTGCAAAAAGAAGATGTACAAAAAAGCATCGTCTTTGTGAAAACTCGCGAACGCCTCCATGAGTTGGTAGGCTGGTTGAACTCAAGCGGTATTGATTGTGCGTGGCTGCGCGGCGAAATGGAGCAGGAAAAACGAGTTGAAGCCCTTCACCGTTTCCGTTCCGGTCAGGTTGAAATCTTAGTAGCAACCGATGTTGCAGCCCGTGGTATCGACTTACCGAACGTGAGTCATGTGATCAACTACGATATGCCACGTTCGGCAGATGTTTACGTACACCGTATCGGACGAACCGGTCGTGCCGGCAAAAAAGGTTGTGCCATCAACCTGATTGAAGCTCATGACGTTGGCATGATGGAACGTGTTGAACGATATACCGGCGATAAAATGATGCGCCGTGTGATCGATGAATTACGACCACAAAACAAAGTCAGTAAATCATCAACGAAGAAAAAAGATAAGAAAGATGATAAAAAAGCCGAAGTGAAGAAGCCGAAAACGAAAGTTCGTCAACGGGTCACGAAGAACAAAGGCAAGCCAGACTGGGCGAAAAAACACGCTGAAAAAGCAGAAAATAAGCCATCCTAAGACCCCAAATACAAAAGCCTGTTATTTCTAGTGACAGGCTTTTTCTTCATAACAGCTCTCAATCCAACGCTTAGTTATACTTGTTCCGGACGACGGAAAACCCACTTATCTGCGCTCGAAACTTCTTCACAATACGCATACCCTTCGCTGTCAAAATCCAACAATTGCTCAGGTTGAGTCAGTTTATTTTTAATCAGATAACGCGCCATCAACCCGCGTGCTTTTTTCGCATAGAAGCTG
>QKFI01000367.1 GCA_003251455.1 Tolumonas sp. | reverse complement strand
CACATGCATTTATCTCATTACCAAATTCGATCACCCAGACAGGCTGATTTAGATCGTTGCTTTGAAATTGAAACCATTGCCTATGAAGGTGATGAAGCGGCAACACGTGAAAAAATTAAAACCCGGATTGAGCAGTATCCGGATGGTTTCATGGTGCTGGAACTCAATCACGAGGTGGCCGGGTTTATCAATTCCGGATGTGCTGATCAAGTACAAATGTCCGATGAGCATTTTAAAGAACTGATCGGGCATCATCCCGATGGCAAACACAATGTCATCATGTCGGTCGTGGTTCACCCCGATTATCAGGGCATGGGGATCGCACAAATCCTGATGGTGAATTACATTCAACGGATGAAGGGACTGAAAAAGTCCTCCATTCAATTGATGTGTAAAGACAGACATATCGGTTTCTATGAACAGTTCGGTTTTCAGTATGTTCGTCCATCCGCATCCGATCACGGTGGTATGGCGTGGCATGAAATGAGATTACCGTTAACACGAGATAATTGATGATGAAATGGCTTTCGCTCTTCTTGTCGATGCTGATGGTTGGATGTACTGGCGTTCCGGAAAACGTTCAGCCCGTCAAAGCATTCGAGCAACAACGATATTTAGGCAAATGGTATGAAATTGCCAGGCTTGATCACTCGTTTGAGCGAGGGCTCTCACATGTGACAGCAGAATATCATCCAAATACAGATGGGAGTATTCAGGTCATCAATCGAGGTTTTGATGATCAGAAAAATCGCTGGAAACAAGCAGAAGGCAAAGCCTGGTTTGTCCGTTCACCGGATGAAGGCTATCTGAAGGTTACTTTTTTCTGGCCGTTTTACGGATCCTATGTGGTCTTCGGGTTGGATCAGGAACAATATCAATACGCATTGGTCGCTGGACCAAATCATGATTATCTGTGGATCTTATCGCGCACGCCAACGCTGGATAAAACCATTCAGGAAACCTTGGTCAAACAGGCGAATCAAGCTGGCTTTGATACCTCAAAACTGATTTTTGTGCCGCAGCAGTAAAAAAGTGAGTACGGGAAAACCGTACTCACAACACTCAGCTGATTATATGCAACAAGTCAGCACCGGCTCGCCAAAAACAGGGAAGCCTTCACTATTCCATTGAAACGGCTGGATACAGGTATGACGGTTCGGATCCCACAATGGGTCCCCTTCTATCTCAGTGTAATTTCGTGCGTGGTACACCAGTAAATCCTGTTTTCCGTCTTTGGTTTGGGTAAAGCTGTTATGTCCCGGCCCAAAAATATGCTTTTCCCAATTTGTCTGGAATACCGGCACCGGATTTTTCGACCAGTTGGCCACATCCAGTAAATCGCTATCATCCGGCGCAGATAGTAAACCCATGCAGTAATTTGCATCGGTTGCGCTGGCTGAATAGCTGATGAAGATCCGGCCATTCCGTTTTAATACCGAAGGACCTTCATTTACCCAGAATCCTCGGATTTCCCAATCAAATTCTGGTTTACTTAATAATACCGGCTCAGATTTGAGGGTGGTTGGCGTTGCCATTTCAGCAATAAATAAACTGGAATTACCCCGAATCTCCGGATGTTTCTGCGCCC
>QKFI01000131.1 GCA_003251455.1 Tolumonas sp. | reverse complement strand
AGTTAGCCACATACTGGAATGAGAAATCACCACTCGATGTGAAAGTCTTCTCCAACTGCGATGAAGTTGAACTTTATTTGAATGGAGAACTTATCGCCCGACAAAATCCGGACAGCGACTCTATTTCGACAAACCTGAGTCATCCGCCTTTTACATTTAAAATGAAAACATTTGAGCCGGGTGAACTAAAGGCAGTTGGCTATATTAACGGGGAAGCGATGGCTGAAGAAATCGTGCGTACACCTGAAACGGCAACCAAGCTGAAAGTGTGGTTGGATGAAAGTGGTCGTAAGGCGAAGGCTGGCTGCAATGATGTGTTGTTCCTCTATGTCGCAGCTGTTGATGAAAACGGTACTATTACTCCGGATTTCAATGGAGCGGTTAGCATTGAAGCGGATGAGCATTTCGAAGTGATGAACAAGGGTGATATTAAAGCTGAGGCCGGTATTGCAACAGCCCTGATCCGAATTATGGACAAGGCTGGGGGGGCTTCGGTTACAGCAAAATCAGAAAACTTAAAGTCTTGCGATTTTAAGTTTGAAATCGCGAAACAGTAAAATAAAGATTGAAAAATAGAATAAAAAAATCAAGAAAAGATGAGAAGGTTTATTACGTTATCGCTGTGTTTGTCTTTTGTCCTGTTAGCTTTTTCATGTAAAAAGCAGGAGCAAGAAGCACAGTTCATAAAATTTGACAGTTCAATTGCGGAAGATGCCTCACCAGCAGTACTGGCCAGGGTGAAAAGCATTTTGCCAGATCAGGCAGTTGAAATTCAGTTTGAAAAAGGAACTTATCACTTCTATCCGGATAAGGCACAGGAAGAGTTCGTTCATATTTCGAACCATTGTGATGTGATGGTCTCAACAGCATTCCCCATTGACGTCCTGAAAAACATCACAATTGACGGGCAAGGATCAACTTTCATCTTTCATGGCGTAATGATTCCGTTTCTTGTGAATAATGCTGAAAATGTGACATTCAAAAATCTATCTATAGATTGGGCTGAGCCATTTTGCAGTGAAGGATTGATCGTGGCAAACGATGATAATAAGGGCACGTTTGATATGCAAATCTCAGAGGAATATCCCTACGACATCAGGAATGGTCAAATCTATTTTATTAAAGCCTATTATGAGCATCCGATTGGTCAATCAATTTTATATGACCCGGTAAGAAAAGCGATCGATTTTGATACGGAAGCTTCTACACCTCTAACCTCAGGGCAAAAAAGTACCAGCCAATTTAATCTTGATAAAGTCAAGTATAAATATGATGCGGACTATCGGTCTCCGGAATTGCGTCGGATTGGAATGGAAGATCGCCTTTTTGTGGAAGAGCTAAAGCCTGGTTTGGTTCGTGTGCATAACCACACGAGAAAGCTGCCACGGGTAGGAAGTATCCTTTCCATGAAAGGAGAACAAGGCTACAACCGGGTTGCTCCTGCATTTCGCCTGACAGCAACGAGCAATGTATTGTTGCAGGACATCAATATCCATCATGCCGGAGGAATGGGTGTAATCGCTGAGAATTCGGAAGATATCACGCTGGAAAGAGTTAACGTAACCCCGTCTCACGGGCGCATGGTATCA
>QKFI01000442.1 GCA_003251455.1 Tolumonas sp. | reverse complement strand
TTTGGCTAGTATGAAAAATTCAGCATTACTGAGCTGGCTGCCGAAAGGACGCCATTTCGTGATTGCTATCCCTTATTTGTGGATGGTGCTGTTTTTTCTTATCCCCTTTGTCATCATTCTGAAAATCAGTTTTGCGGAAGTACAAATTGCGATCCCGCCATACACTGATTTGATGTCTTATGTGGATGAAAAACTAAACTTTGCCCTGAATATTGGGAACTATCTCTATCTGTTTGATGATCCGCTGTATATCGATTCCTATTTGCAATCCATTCAGATTGCGGGCGTTTCGACATTCTTATGTTTGCTGGTGGGTTATCCGATTGCATGGGCAATCGTGCATTCATCTTCAGCGATGCGAAATGTCTTGTTGATGCTGGTGGTATTGCCTAGCTGGACATCATTTCTGATCCGTGTTTATGCATGGATTGGTTTGTTGAAGAATAATGGTTTGATTAACAATTTCCTGATGTGGTTAGGTTTGATTGATCATCCCTTGGAGATGCTACATACCAATTTTGCGGTTTATATTGGGATTGTTTTTTGCTATCTGCCATTCATGATCCTGCCGATTTACACTGCATTAATGCGCATGGACTATTCACTCATTGAAGCTGCATCCGATCTCGGTGCGCGTCCGTATAAAACATTCCTGACTATCACATTACCATTAAGTAAATCAGGCATCATTGCTGGCTCGATGCTGGTCTTTGTTCCTGCGGTTGGTGAGTTCGTGATCCCAGAATTATTAGGTGGTCCGGATTCATTACTGATTGGTCGTGTTTTATGGCAGGAGTTCTTCAATAACCGTGACTGGCCGGTTGCGTCTGCGGTTGCGGTTGTGATGCTAATGATTCTGATGATTCCAATTGTCTTTTTCTATCGTTATCAACGTCGTGAAATGATGAAGCTGGAGGGTAAATCATGACGCCTATCCCTCAAGTGAAATCAAAATTCAGGACATTGATTTTGTTAGCTGTGTTCAGTTTTTTATATGTGCCAATCCTGCTCCTGATCATTTATTCATTCAACGAATCGCGTTTGGTGACGGTTTGGGCTGGCTTCTCTACCCAATGGTATGGGGAGCTCTTTGCCGATAAGTTGATCATGAATGGTATCTCCCTCAGTTTAACAATTGGGGTACTCAGTGCCAGCATGGCTGTCGTCATCGGGACTCTGGCAGCGTTTGTATTAACGCGAATTGGTAATTTCAAAGGTCAAACCAGCTTTGCATTTTTGATTACGGCACCGATGGTCATGCCAGAGGTCATTACCGGTTTGGCGTTATTGTTACTGTTTGTTGCCATGTCGAGTCTCTTTGGGTGGCCTTCACAACGTGGTGCCATGACTATCTGGATTGCACATGTAACATTTACCTCAGCCTATGTGACCGTGATCATTCGTTCTCGTTTGCAAGAATTGGATCGTTCAATTGAAGAGGCGGCTCAAGATCTGGGGGCTACACCGTTTAAGGTCTTTTTCCTGATCACGCTGCCTTCAATTGCACCTGCAATTGCCGCAGGTTGGCTGCTTGGTTTGACTTTGTCACTGGATGACCTGGTGATCACGAGTTTTGTCTCTGGGCCGAGT
>QKFI01000328.1 GCA_003251455.1 Tolumonas sp. | reverse complement strand
TGGCCACCAGTGAATCGTGGAAAGACCAACAAGGGCAGATTCAGGAACGAACTGAATGGCATCGCGTTGTTTTATACAAACGCCTTGCAGAAATCACTGGTGAGTATTTACGGAAAGGCTCAAAGATTTATATAGAAGGTCGCTTGCGAACTCGCGAATGGACAGACCAGCAGGGCGCAAAACATTACACCACTGAAATCATTGCATCATTGCTGCAAATGCTGGATGGGAAACCATCAGGTAATTGGGGACAACCTTCTCAACCTCAATCCAATAATCAACCAGCACAAAATGGTAATGGATACAGCTACGCAGCAGGAAAGAATGGTCCACCAGCAGGTTATCAAGAACCACCAATGGACTTTGATGACGACATACCGTTTGCTCAACCGTTTCTGCAATACCCTGAACTGATATATGCAATTTGAGGATTACTGATGAACCACTTAATGATTTATTTAGAAACAATGAGTAAAGAAAACAATGCAGCAATCTTTCAAATTGCAGCAGCATTCTTTGATCCTAAGTCGGCTCAAATTGGAGAAACATTCAGCATGTTAGTTTCTCTGGATTCATGCGTTGAGTACGGATTGACAATGGATGTTAGCACCATATTGTGGTGGATGGAGCAATCTGATGATTCTCGTTATAAAGCTAACCTTCCATATTCATCATTAGCACCAGCGTTGGGTTCTTTCGTCGATTTCATTAATAGATCCTCATCAGATTCAAGAGTTCAACCATGGGGAAATGGAGCAACATTTGATCTGGTTATTCTGAAAAGTGCATTCCAGGCATGCAATATCCATCTCCCTTGGCGCTTCTATAACGAACGGGATGTAAGAACGGTTGTTGAGTTGGGTCGAATGATTGGTTTTGATCCAAAGAAACAAATCCAATTCAAAGGAACTAAACACGAAGCACTTGATGACTGCCTTCACCAAATTGAATACGTGTCTGCAATTGTTCAACGGTTGATTCATCAGGAGGCAGCATGAGTAATTCATGGGCTATTCGTGGGTTAAAGAGAATTCTGTTAGATAAGAAGCTCAATAAACCCCGTAATAAAAATCGCAGCTATCAGCTGAAATCACGTAGCTGGATGAGACGAATTACTGCCGCGGATAACAAGAGTGAAAGGCTAGAATTTGAACGCAATGAGTTAAAGGCTGGTATTGAAGATATCTTAAATGAAGTTATTAACCTTCGAGATGATTATCCAGCTGAAGCATGGAGATTTGATCAGGAAATGATTAATCGGTTAGAGAGCTTATTGAATAAAGGTAGAGAATGATGAAAAAACAATTATTAGTAGCAGCTTTATCGGTAATTCTTTTCACCGCATGTGATGATCAAGCTTATGTTGCATCTAAGAATCTATCTAAAGCTGCAGATAATTTTGAAATTACACGTCGAATCGTGTTCTTCAATGGAATAACAGATAAATATTTATTATCTATTGAAGGTTTATGCTCGATAAATGTTGATGGTGGGTCCAAGAAATTAGATGTCACATGTAAAACTGGTCCATCCGAATATAAAAAACACTTCCTTGGATTATCTGATAACGTTTCATACTTCTCAGAACAAATAGATGCGGCTAGTGTTGATGCATATCACTACCGAGTGATTTTCAGACCACAAACAATTATTACAGATATTGAAATGGATACTAAATAAGGTGGTGAATGATGATTTTTGCATTTATTGATAAAAGTTGTTTTCCTGTTGGAAATCAAATCCATGCTGGAATTGTTTGCGGTCTTACTGATGCAGATATTTATTGGAATTTAGATGCGACAGGCCATGACCCATATGACTGTGTATTGAAACCAATCATTGCTGGATGCGTTTCTGTGCCTGCTGATATAACAAAAACAAGTGAACAAATTGTTTTTGTGTCTCCATCAGATGCATTTTCTGAAACAGATCGATTAACGCTAAGCGAATTATTAACTGACACATTGAGCTTTATGTCGTGTGAACCATTTGATAACGAATTCAAAATTTTTGAAAACCGTGCCATACGTCCATTAACTTATAATGAACACTGCGAATTTCAAAGCGAGATGATGAACTGTGCTTTATTAGTTGATGATGAAACCATTCAGGAAACTAAGGTTGGTGAATGATGGAAACAGCAAATCATGTATCTACTGCAGAAATGATCATCATCCCAATGGATTGCGTGCCTCTCGGGGTGTACTGCCAACTATGCGGAGAAAACCGCGAGCGTATCAATAAGCGGATCCAGCGTGGCATCTGGCGCATTGGTGAAGAGATTCTTGAAGTAGATGGCACCAAAGAACGGTGGGTTGATCTGAAAAAGGTTGCATCATGGGCGAGAAAAAACCAAACCTCAAACTCCCTAGAGGCGTAGTAATCAGGGAACACTCAGCCGGGCAGACAATAAATATCACATTTACATATAAAGGGGTTCGGTGCAGAGAGCCCCTTTCAAACCTCCCGGTAACTCCGGCAAATATCAAATATGCCGAACGACTCAGACACGAAATACAAGGGAAGATTGAACGCAATACATTCATGTATGCAGACTACTTCCCCACCTCAGCAAAGCTAAAGATATTCGGAGTCGCAAAGACTTCATCAACCGTACTGGACTATTTGAACTCTTATCTGGATACCTGTGAGACTAGAGGACTATCACCGTCTACGATCCGTGGATATGGGAAATGTTTGAATGCGCTGTCATGCATGCACAAGCTAATGATCAGCGAACTAACACCAGCGATTATTAAGAACTGGATAACCAGCACGACTACTACCACAGCGAAGACAACAAGAAACATTCTTTCGTTTCTACGTTCATCAATTGATGAGGCTGTAACTGATGGACTGTTGCCAATGAATCCTGTTTCGCTAGTAAATGTTGGTCGTTATAAAGAAACTTCGGACGCCGGTTCAGTTCCCTCTCGGGAAGTTGATCCGTTCTCCCCTGTTGAAGTGAAAGCAATTCTGAATTCAGCGGGTAATGTTCAATGGATGAATCTGTTCCAGTTTGCTTTTGAGACTGGAATGCGTTCGTCAGAACTGTGTGCTTTGCAGTGGAAGGATATCGACTTTGTCGGAAAGCAGGTGTCTGTTTCTAGTGCGATGGTTGTTGGTGTCATCAAGGGAACCAAGACCAAAGCAGGTGCGCGAACCATTGAACTGAGCAATGAAGCTTTATCTGCATTAGCAGATCAAAAACGTTTCACGTTCTTACATAGTGAGTTTGTGTTTCATGACCCTAAGACTGAGCATCCTTGGGCTGGTGCTGATGCTATCCGGAAAAAAGCATGGATACCAACACTGAAAAAGGCTGGCGTTCGATACCGTCACCCGTACCAAACCCGTCACACTTATGCGACGAAACATATCAGCCAGGGGAAGAACTTATTCTGGTTAGCAAAGCAGATGGGACACAAAGGACCAGAGATGTTGTTCCGTCATTACGGTTCATACATGTCTGAATATGATGGGAATACTTCAACTTCGGTAAAAGTGAAATGATTTTTTACTTGTACTCAATGTGGAACTAAAAGGATCCGTTTTTGAGCCGTGAGCCACCAGCACAAAATAAACCATTTTAAATACAATCAATTACAGCGTTTTGAAAGCGGGTTCAAATCCCGCCAGCTCCACCAATTAAACAAGGACACAACAAGGACAAGATCAAGTAAAACAGATACTTACCAAGTTGAGTCAGACAGAGCAGCGACACGATATGGAACAAAAAGGATCCGTATTTGAGCCGCAAAACTCTTTAGACAAGAAAGCCAGCGTAATGCTGGCTTTTTTATTACATCAAATTTATCCCATCCGCGAATCGATCAAGCATCTCGGAAACAGTTAATGCATCATTTTTTATCCTTGAACGCGAATGCTTTCCCAAGTATTTTTTATTGATTTAAGTTTTTTGATTGTAGCCTGCCGCGAAAAATGTCATATAGATGCGCTAGAAATGTCACACGCCACCTTGCGCATTAAATGACAAATTAAACGAATCGAAAATGACAATTTAAACGGCATTTAAAACCTATCTATTACACAGCAATTAAACATCGCTTAAACTTCAACAGTCGCAAATGGTAAATCAGGCAGAGTACCAATGATCTTGTCATCTTCGACCATGACGATATCGCCAGCCTTGTAGCCGGTCCCCATCACTCTCACTCGGTCACCACCATTTAATTCGACATAGCAGGTGCCTCTGGTGGTATCGATGGTGATGATAGTCGCCCGATATCTTCGCGCAGATGGCATCAGTTTTTTGAACCGCAGCCATGGATTAACTGTCGACATGGTGAACCTCCAGCACTGCTGACTGCCAGACAGATGCAACGTTATCCGGTTTGATGCTATTAGAGAGCACCATGCCGATGGTGAAGGTTGCATCTTCTCGCTGAATTTTTACGAGCTGCCCCGGTTCCAGTAATCCCGGAGCTTGTCCGGGTGGCATAAGTGGAAGTTGAATTGATAGCTGCTCAATGACGCCAGAGTCGCACAGCACGTTGCGGCCACGTTCTGCGTTGACCGTGTTTTCCTGATTCAGTACATCAGACACATCAGCTGCACTAACCGTTCCTGCAGTATTCCGTTTAATGACTTCTGTGATTGCACCATGGGTTGTTCCCCCCACCAAAACCCGCTCCAGTTCAGTGCTGGTTTGGAAGTCCCCGCTCTCCGCACCATCTGGGATCATCGCTTCTGGAATTAAATGACTGAATGCTGAATCCTGTGCTGTTGCCCATTCCCACGGACTAAGTCGATAACGAGGGGAAATGATGATCGTGTCATCGGTTCGGTGTGGTTGTAATGTTGCCCCTGCAGCGGTTGCTATCTGCGTAATGATGTCCAGTGGTTTTGCTGCAGACCATGCCACAGAACCTGCTTGCAGCGTCCAGTCTGGTGTCCGATACCATTCGGTCACATCGGTTCGATCCAGTGTAAAACCGAGTGGCGTTAGTAATGATTCAACCAGCTGCCACGCGTTAATATCACTATCCACACTTTCGCTAATATCATCAGACCAGTCACCAGTCAGGAACTGACTGCGAGAAACTGCCGTAAATGAATAAGTCTCTCCGACCAGTTGTTTGCTGCGCTTATAACTTTTCACCGCAAACAGCCATGACCAGCCGTTGATTGTCAGTGACAATGATTTCGGTCCGTCGGCATCTGGCAGAATATAGTTTTTGGCTGTCTGTCCTTTAATTGTGCCTGTCAGTTCCCAGGCATGCGAATCCAAGTCTAATTTAAGTGATAAGTCGGTTGGTTCCACGGCAACCTGTTCAGTCCCGTTCACAGCATAAAATTCAATAGTATTCATAATGAGATACGGTGGTTTGATAGGTTCAGTTGGAGGGTCGAGCTCGCCAATTTCTCCGCCTGAATCATCGCCCCACGGCAAATGATTCGAACGGTCAAACCAAGCCCCTGCGCCCCAGTATGCAGTGTCCTGCTGGTCAGTGATTTCATTCACTGTCGTTTGTTGGATGCCCAATGCATCGCGTGGCGCAATCGAATGGATTGGTTGTTTATCAGCAAGGCTGACAGTGATGACTAATGGATCAATGGTTCCTGTCGCTGATTTGAATTCAAAGACGAGCGTTGATGGTTTCGGTAATTGATAAAGTCTTGGTTTTCCATCCCAGCGGATTTCCCAAGGTCGGGTTGATGTATCGACATTCAGCAATCGCTCAGTCTGCATCAAGTCGACTTTCTTCGTCATCACCCAGGCATGGTTTGAAAATGCAGCATCTTGAGCGATTGCCGGGTTCCAGTCACAGAGCTTGCTGACCGTATCGGCAATCTTATTCTTAGACCATGCAATGACACCAATCGCCTGATTGAGCGGTGAGGCTTTTGTATGTTCTACATCAATCGCGTGATCAACAATAGTTGCCCTTCCCCAGTTGGCAGACATGCTGTCATCATTGCTGGTTGCAGTGTTCCACCCTGACGCATCAGTTCGATCGATAGTAGCTGCGCTCTCGGTTAACCATTCCCCCGGAACCTGAATGTCGTCACATTCGCCCCATTTCCCATTTCCCATGAGCTGATGAAATGACATTGGGTGGTTCTGGTGGTCTGATTTTTCCACCCAGCAAGAAATAAATTTTGCTATCAGCTGGCAGCAGATATGCGCTTCTTGTCTGCAACAAGTTTACTGACAACGCCAGCGGAGAAGGAATGATATAAGCCATTCGCTCTCCTTATTCAGACCACTGATATGGCGTTAGTGGTCCATCAGCCACGGCTGGAAGATATTGACGCGCTTTGAAAGCAGCAGTTCCTGAAAATCCAGTGGCTCCTTCATCATGCCACCATGCTGGTTCTGTCGCGTCTGTTGTGCCAGCGGATACGCATTCATATTGCCAGCCATTCCAGACGGATGGATAAACAATATCTCCTTCGGTATAACCTGTTGCTGGTTGCCACTGTGTACCAAAATCATCCAGATAAAGCACGATGACATCGCCAGAATAATCCGACCATTGCAGTTCAAAACTACCGTCAGAGTCACTGACTGTATTTGCCCAGACATGATAATTAACCAGATTGCCCCGTTCAGGGATAGCTGCAGTGTCTGACCCGAGGACAAATATTTCCCGTTGTACTGGCATACCACGCGCTAGTAATTGACCAGATACCTTTGACCAAATCGTACGATCTAGCCAGTCATTGACATCGGAATTAACTTGGCTCCATGGTGTTGCGAGCCATATCTCTGCGCTAACGTCACTACTACAGTCTTGCCACAGTTCAGGATATAAAACTGGATCAGCCATTCCTTACCTCACGAAACTGGCAAACCAGTTAATAAATCACACAAGACAGGAACAACAAGAAGTGTTTCAGCTTTATAAATTGGCTCAGGGGTGAAAATTGCAGTTCCTGAAATCAGATTTACGGTTGTTGACCATGGTTCAGTTGGCAATGTTGTATCTGATGTCCCTGCAGTAGTACATTTATATCGATATCCGTTGGGTGTAATCGGATGAATGTAATCATCTAGTCCATACGCTTTGCTGGTAGTTAACTTACGACCATAGTCATCAGAATGAATCACATAAACGTGATCGGAGTAATAACCACAGTTCAACTGATAACTGCCATCGACACCACTGACGATATTCGCAATTTCGTTAAAGTCGATTGGTGCGACAGCTCTACAACGCCGAGATTTCAACTGACCACCAACTTTCGTAATTCCTTTCACGATATACGCTTGAATCAAGCCAGTTACGTTTTGCGGAATGAGTCTAGGGGCACTGCTACCATCAAATAACCAAAGTTCAAGCAGAGTATTGAGACCTGAATAGTTGGTTTGATTGTATTTATCAGCCACACTCCGCAGGTCTGTAAATTTTGAAATGGCATACGTGCTATCAATCAGAAAACCATTTGTTGGGGTATAGTTAGACGCCAATGCTCGCACCAGATTCATAAAAATGACTCTGGTAAATGCGATATAACTGGTATGTGTCGGCATATCCACACCATCAAAAATCACATCCTGAAGAAATGATGTTGAATTGTTATAACCATATAAAAAAGCACTATTTGCTGTGATGTTTTTAAATCGCAGTCGCTTCCAGGTTGTTTTTAGATAAGTATTCATAGCAGAACTAATGGTTAGATTAAAAATAGTAAAACCATAACCATCTAAATTTGCATAAATTGAAGATTCCGCAGGAATAGTTACTGTTATCCCGTACATATCAATATCATTAACCAGCACTGCATAATTTGCATTTGCACGATTGTTATCAAACCAGTATTTCAGTGCTGTAGCATTATGGATCCTGTATGGATCTTCCAGCAAGCCGACACCCCCTAAATATGACATCTATCCCTCCATTATCGGACCAATAACAAGCGGACGCAGTTTCAGTCCGGATGTGTCCCAACTCACCGCCATAAGTGGCCCAGAAAAATCAACATCAATGCTGAATTGACCATTGCTATCCGTGGTCGTTGATGCAACCACGTAATACCCAATGCTTGGCGGGTTTGTGTCTGGAATGACTTGTTTAATACGATTGATAAAGATGACCGGGCAATCAGCGATGCGAGCGCCTTGATCATCAACATAGCCAGATAACGTGCGCATTACGCATCCCCTCGCTGTTGATACGACATGCTGTCATCTGGATGAGTCGCAATGCCGACACTAATACAACGCAACAACCAGACGCCATACAAAGCAGATATGGTCGTAAACCGAATGACGTTACCGCTTACCCACCCAGCACTGAATCCATTGAAGTCCAATACAAAGTAAGGTGTCCCGGTATTTGGGTTGATGATTGCAACATTGGCTGTTGTGGTGCCAGAGCCGAGTTTGCCCCGGTCTTTACTCAGAACATCAAATGTCGTCGCAGAGGTGAACACCAGAGCCCATTCATCATCAACAGCCCCCTGATTGGTGACTTCGAGCGGATAATTTGCCCAGTCATAGTTTGCCGTGATTGGGTTACCAACGACTTCATGTGTCCAATTCGGTGAACTGGTGCTCCATGTCTGCTGCACAAACTCATTGCCCCAGGATGCAAAACGGTCGCCCATCACCAACGCACTGCTCACCATGGTTTCCCCTGCCGGATAATCCTGCGCAAGCGGAATGGCTAGCGTCAAATCACCGGATACTTGCACATCCTGAATGAGACTCATATGTTCAATGCGATGAAAAAAGGTTAACGGCGGTGTCAGTGCATTGCTGTCTTCATCTACTAAAGAGAGCGTTTCCGACATGGTGACATACCCATTGTCCCGGTCTTCCGTGTACTGGTCAGGCGACAGACGAACGCCAAGACTGTCTTCAAACCAGCAATCCGCCAGATATTCGCGGGTCGCATCGATGACCTGACTCGCTGTTGGTGTCCCGACATCAAAACTTGCGGTATGGGTTAGCACCGCTACCATGCCATCCTGGAAGATTGGAACTTTCCCGTCTGATGGCAGTCGGATCGGATCCAGACCAATCAAGTCAGAATCCAATGGGATGGATGTTAAAATGACGGTATTGAAACGAATACTGGCAGCGTCGACAGCTTTGGGGAACGTTGCTTTCACTAATCCCTGAGCAATATCCGTGGTTCCGGTGACACTATCACCGCTTAATGTGCCTTCGCCATCCAGTGTGGCATTCAATAATTCCCCGTCATAAGTAGTCGCGATCAATTGCAGATTGCCTGATTTCAGTGGGCTGCCAGGTGTTTTAAATGTCACATTGGTGATAAACGGCTTATGCAGTAACTGTGCGCCAGCAATAATCGTAACATTCCCGGTCATCGATTTTGGATTATCGATACTAACTAAACCAGTGTCCAGATCCATCGTGCCCACTCGGCTGCCTGCCCCTGTTCTTGAGTCCGGATTTTTCCAGAGCACCCCATCACGCTCAATATAGTGGTTGCCATTATCGGTAAACCACAATGCGCCAGTGACTTGCGTATCAGATAGGTCGAATGTCAGGGCTGGCATAGAAAGCGTTTGGTCATCTGTGATTGCGCTGCCATTCTCCGTCGATTGAGCGTAGATATTAGCTGTTGTATCGCCTCGCTCTTCATAGCTGGATACGGTTTCACCCACTTCACGGGTTCTTATGTATCCGCCCCAAAATGTGTATTCTTCCGTGTGATAAACCGTGTAGTCGTATTCCAATGACCACGAAAAACTACCTACCCCGGTCACATAGTCGATCGAACCAACAGTGCCGCTACCATCAGATGAGGTCCATTGAGTTGACCCACCAATCAGCAAAGTGAAGATATTGATGACCCCGATAGCTGATTTCTTACGCACCAGATTGCCATTGCCATCATCGACGATTTCAATGTTGACTAGTCGCTTCCCTGTATATGCTGGGTCATTGCGCTGGACCGAATACGCGATTTTCACTTGCCCAGGCATGATCTCCTGGCCGAGATTGAATGAAGCTAAGGTGCCTGAGTCTGCTGGAATACTGACGCTTCCGAGATAGCTCACCCCGCGGGTATATGAGACCTGATAAACCCCATCGTCCGGATATTCAGTCGGAATAAAATCAAGTGTTTTATACGCATAACTCACATTCCCGGACCCGTAACCAGACAATACGCCACTGGTATCATCACTGATGGTTCTGGTTACGCCACCACTGACAAAGGTGATTGACAAAGAGCCAGGCTCAATAGCGTTAGTGGTCTGTAGTTGTTGATTCTTATCAATGGTGTAGGTTTGGCCAGCCAGTGAATTATATTTAAAACCGCCCTCTGGCACCCATGCCACGATGATTTCTGATTCAGTATCTGGCATCGCTGTACATGTGATGCCGAGCGAACCAGTCACGAATGATATTGATCCGGTGCCGTTCCCTGACATCTGTCCGGTGCCATCATCCTGCAGCTGTTGCCATTTCCCTAGCGCCCGATAGTAAACCACTGTGCTACCTGGTTCAGGGATGCTTTCAGACATGTCAAATGTCCAACTGAAGGTTCTGTTTGCAGCAGTAACTTCATGACTGATGCTGACTGCAGCGCCAACAATTCTCGCCGCTGGTGTCCAGGTAGCTGATGCTGTTGAGGTAAAAACAGACGTTTTCCGGTAGGCATCAATCTGACCGGTTTCGTAGTTCACCTCAATTTTGGTGAAATTGTCAGTACCCGACTGGAATTTCAGCGTGCCGCTGCCATTGTCTTTATAAATGCCGCCATCAATGGTCAACGATAGCGTGCCGCGCACTGGTGGGCGTTCCAGATAAGTTCTTGATTGAGAGCCAGAAACCAATGCAAACGTATAGGTTCTTGACTGACTGGTTCCATCTGCAGCAAGCAGGATCATGTCACTTAATGCAGCACGGTCAGTGATTAGGTTTTCAGAGTACGCAGATGGGACAATTGGTTTATAAACCTCATTGACCTTAATGGTCACATCTCCGGATGTGGCCGCATTTTTAAGCGCAGAAACCCCGTAATAAGAACTAGCGTCCGCCACGTTCGTGGTCAGCACTGTGCCTGGAGTGATGGAGTCAGACCGTTT
>QKFI01000443.1 GCA_003251455.1 Tolumonas sp. | reverse complement strand
ACTCGGCCCAGAGACAAAACTCGTGATCACCAGGTCATCCAGTGACAAAGTCAAACCAAGCAGCCAACCTGCGGCAATTGCAGGTGCAATTGAAGGCAGCGTGATCAGGAAAAAGACCTTAAACGGTGTAGCCCCCAGATCTTGCGCTGCCTCTTCAATTGAGCGATCCAACTCTTGTAAACGAGAACGAATGATGACGGTCACATAGGCTGCGGTAAAGGTGACATGAGCAATCCAGATAGTCATGGCACCACGTTGTGAAGGCCAGCCAAAGAGACTCGACATGGCAACAAACAGTAACAATAACGCCAAACCGGTAATAACCTCTGGCATGACCATCGGTGCCGTAATCAAAAATGCAAAGCTGGTTTGACCTTTGAAATTACCGATACGCGTTAACACAAACGCAGCAAGAGTCCCGATGACGACTGCCATACTGGCACTGAGCACCCCAATCGTTAAACTCAGAGTGATGCCATTGATGATCAACTTATCGGCAAACAGCTCACCATACCATTGAGTTGAAAAACCGGACCATACTGTCACCAGACGCGATTCGTTAAACGAGTAAATAATCAAAAGCAGGATCGGGATATATAAAAAACCGAAGCCGGCTAACAATATCAATGTTCTAAATTTTGATTTTACTTGAGGGATTGGCGTCATTATTTACCCTCCAGTTTCATCATTTCCCGACGTTGATATCGATAGAAAAAGACAATTGGAATCATCAAAATCATCAGCATCACAACCGCAACCGCAGACGCAACTGGCCAGTCACGGTTATTGAAGAACTCCTGCCAGAGAACACGACCAATCAGCAATGAATCCGGGCCGCCTAATAATTCAGGGATCACGAACTCACCGACAGCAGGCACAAAGACCAGCATGGAGCCAGCAATGATACCGGCTTTACTTAACGGCAATGTAATGGTCAGGAATGTTTTATACGGACGCGCACCAAGATCAGATGCAGCTTCAATCAGTGAATAGTCCATGCGCATTAATGCTGTGTAAATTGGCAAAATCATAAATGGCAGATAGGCGTAAACGATCCCGATATAAACCGCAAAGTTGGTATGCAGCATCTCTAACGGATGATCAATCAAACCTAACCACATCAGGAAGTTGTTGATTAACCCGTTGTTTTTTAGCAAACCAATCCATGCATATACGCGGATCAAGAATGATGTCCAGCTTGGTAAAACCACCAGCATCAGTAGTGCATTTCGTACCGCTGGGGAAGAATGCACAATCGCCCAAGCGATCGGATAACCCACAAGCAAACACAATAATGTCGAGACGCCTGCAATCTGAATGGATTGCAGATAAGAATCGATATACAGCGGATCATCAAACAGATAGAGATAGTTCCCTATATTCAGGACAAAGTTTAGTTTTTCATCCACATAAGACATCAAATCTGTGTATGGCGGGATCGCAATCTGTACTTCCGCAAAACTGATTTTCAGAATGATGACAAAGGGGATAAGAAAAAACAGCACCATCCACAAATAAGGGATAGCAATCACGAAATGGCGTCCTTTCGGCAGCCAGCTCAGTAATGCTGAATTTTTCATACTAGCCAAA
>QKFI01000080.1 GCA_003251455.1 Tolumonas sp. | reverse complement strand
CGGCCGTGGTCGTGATGACTTCAAACCAACCAGCGAGTTTATTTCTCACGTTGAAATCGTCATGGATAAACAGCGTTCAGGTTCAAAAGATCGTTGTGTCGTTCATACACATCCTTTGGAACTCATCGCATTATCTCATCATCCACGTTATGCGCATGATGAAACCGCTTATACCAATGCATGCTGGAAAATGTTACCTGAAGTTCGTGCGTTTGTTCCTCGTGGGGTGGGTATGGTGCCTTATTGCATGCCTGGCAGTAAAACCATGGCGGAAAGCACCACTGAGAAATTACGCAGACATGATGTTGCTGTGTGGGAAAAACATGGCGCGGTGGCAACAGGTGCAGATGCATTAGTCGCTTACGACTTTATCGATGTTGCCAACAAAGGTGCGAAATTACATCTGATGTGTCTGGCAAGTGGTTTCGAGCCAGAAGGTGTCAGCGATAAAGATATGCAGGAATTAAAAGAGACGTTTAATTTATAATTTGTCTGTGCTATCTCCCCAAGCTGTAGCGAATCGAGTTACAGCTTTTTTTTTGAATACGCAATGTTAAAAATTTATCAAATAAAAAGCCACTACCTTCAGGTAATGGCTAAAGACGGGTTATGAAGGATGTTTAGTCCATCTTATATTTGCGAATGAAATAGGTTGGCGTACAGCTCCAGGCATGGCAAAAGAGGTTATTACCGTAAGGAGAGAAGCCTTTGTTCTGTGGGTCATATGCTTCCCAGAATGTATCGGCTCCATCTTCAATCATTTCCCCCCAGTATTCCTGCATGATCTGCCGTGCGACAGTTGTCTCATCAATCAACATGAGTGCATCAACCAGATGGTGATACATATAGGGGGTGACAGGTCCAATTTCAGGGCGCTCAGCCAACAGTGTCTTCATCACCTGGCGTGACTTTTCTGTATCAAAGACTTCAGCTAATACCATCCAGATCTGACTGGCCCATGAAATTTGTTTTTCTTCACCACTGATAAAACAATGCTGTTGTTCATCCCATAGATATTCAATAGCTGCTTTTTTCATTTGTGCGATTTTGGTTTCAAGGTCTGCGACTTGTTTGTCATCGCCTACTGCACGCGCTAATTCGGCTGCACGTTTCATCGCATAAATTAGTACAGCATGTGCTGATGCCTGCTTGTTCAGTGTTGGATGCCAATCAATAAAGCACCACCATGCGCCGCTAACATCGTCTTCCATCAGATGATTTTCATTCACACGTTTGAAGGCAAGTTCAATCTGACGATAAGCGGTCGGCCATAGTTCTTTGACGGTGTCTGAATCTTCTGTCGCGACAAAGTAGTCGTAGAGGGATACTGGGAAAAATAGCGAGTAATCGAGTAAGTACGTGTCATCCGGAATCAGTGTTGGTGCAACAAACAGGTTTGATGAAACTTGACCATTTTCGTCAGTGACAGCTGCAAACAGATAGAGACAGCGTTTTACCAATTCATAGTTTTTAAATGTTTCGTAGTTTGCCAGTGCTTGCAGTCGCAGATCCCCAAGCCAAAGCCGACGATCACGTTTCGGGCCATCTTCAAAAATATCCTGCATACAGTCTTGCAGTGTTTTGATACTGACCCGATCAATTTCTGTAATCATCGGATCTGTTGTTGTCAGGGATGTGATTTTTTTAGCATCTGCTGATGTGACTGTTTCACAATAAATCTCATCAAATGCGACGGTATATTTTGGCGATGTATCGAGAACTTCAATTTTCAGATAACGGAAGCTATAACGGCGCGGCATTTGAAGTAGGTGCGGTAACACATCAATATGAACCGTTTCTTGTTGGAGCCATGAACTACTGACCCAACCATCATATGTTGAAAAATCTTCTCCCATCTCTAATGGCATTTCACCGAAAGTCACACGCATATGGAGTGGGGCATCTGGCGGGCTGCCAACCGGACGTATTTTCATAGTGAGATAACCGACCTGATGATCACCGAAGTCGATGATCAGGGATTGGCCTTTACCGTAGGATTTTTCAGTCAGTGATTCGATATCTGCGATTTTTTTTGCCTTCCAGCCAAAAACTGCATTGGGGTCTTTTTCTACGGAGACAATTGCGGTCGGATCTTCTGTTTGTGTATTTAGCTTTTTCTTTAAGCCTTCAGCCTTCATGACGAAAGCATGATTGGTCATATAAAAATGATTTTCTTTCTTTTGAATAGCCATTGTGGAAGCCTTTTCTGAATTCTGAGAAAACAGGGGAGACGCGCTCCCCTCATCAATGCGTTAAGCTGCCGCTGGTTCACTGCCAACATTTGCTGGTGGTACAGTCTGAGATTCTTTTTGCGCATTGCGTGCATCCAATTCGGCACGGATTTGCGGGAAGATATAGTCGAGTTTGTACATGGTTTTCATGATGATCATCGACAGAACAATCAGACCCATTGGGATGATGAAATAACAGAGTTCAATGGCTTTCAGCGCTGATGCTGATTGTTGGTGATCGGGTACATAACCACCGGACTGCAACAGATAGCCTGCTGCTGCACCAGCGATTGCGAAAGAGACTTTACCGATAAATCCGTTTACAGCAGAAAGCAGACCTGCCGCATTCACGCCAGATTTCCACTCTCCGTAATCGATTGGATCAGCCTGCATTGAGAAGTAAATACTGGTGCGTAAACCCATGCCTAAGCCCATCACGATGGCACCGGCAATCAAACCTGGAGTACTTGCACCAACCAGTAACATCATGGCTGTACCGGCTAATACGACCGCACTCGCAATCATGAAGACGTTGATCTTTTTCATGCGTTTCGCGAAGAACGGTGTAGAGAGTGTGCCGATCATCGGAACGAATGCACCGATCCCTGCGATGACGCCCACCAATTCAGGTTTGCCCAGGTTGTAAGTGATGTAATAAACCAGAGCACCACCCTGGAAGAATACGGCACCCCACATCACGACGATGTTCAGCGCAAACACTTTCCATGGGGTATTGTCTTTCAGTGCTTTAAACGCAGTCAGCAGACCAATTTTGTCCTGTTTGATTTCTACGCGTTCTTCGACGTTTTTGAATGTAAACAGGAACAGCAAGGTTGCGACGACAGCCCAGATGCTCATGGTCACGAAGTATCCGTGTGCTTTATCGCCACCACCCAGTTGATCGATCATCGGCATGGCAACAGAACTGATAATGGTTGCGCCAATGAATGAGAAGACCATGCGGGTGGTTGCCAGCATGGTACGTTCAGTCGCATCGCTGGTCAGAGAGGGCAGGATGGATGCCAGTGGAATGTTCACCACGGTATACATCAGCGATAAGCCCATATATGTCACATAAGCCCAGATTAGTCTGCCAGTTGGACCTACATCAGGCACATAGAAGGTTGCCATTGCAATCAGACCGAATGGAATCGCGCCCCATAAGAAATAAGGACGTGATTTCCCCCATTTCGTATTGGTGTTATCGATCAAGATGCCCATGAGTACGTCCGTTACCCCGTCTACAACACGGGTCACTAAGAACATGATACCGACAGTTGCTGGAGGCAGACCCATCACGTCGGTATAAAAGAACATTAAATAAAGTGTGATCATCTGCCACACTAAGTTACATGCGGTATCGGCAACCCCATAGCCGATACGTTGTTTCCAGATTCCTGTTGATGTGGTCATCGCGATTCCTTGAAAAGAATGTGCTGTTAGGCCAATTGAGTGGCGTTTTGTTTTGAACTGATCCCTTGGTTCAGTTGTACACATCGTAGGTTTTTAGTGAACGCCTGACGTCCGTTCATCTGCCATCACATTCGCATCAATGGCATTCTGAGAATGTTTAGCGATGAACAGATCACAAATATGAAAAGTGGTTAATTTTCCCGTTCCTGGGATGGTGTAATTCCAAAAACTGATTTATAGGCAGTTGCAAAATGGTTGCTATTTGAAAAGCCACAATCAAAAGCGATATGTGTGATTAAAATATCAGTTTCTCTTAATTTCTTTCGCGCAGAAATAAGGCGTAGTCGTTTGAGATAGTTTTCTGGCGTGAGTCCGGTTTTATCTTTTAAATGGCGAAACAGCGTTCGCTGTGGAATTTCAAATCGTTCGGATAACTCATTCCAGTCAATATCAGAAAAACAATCACTCTGAACAAATTTCAGTATTTTATTAACTTTGTATTCAGTTGTATCTGAGTCTGTATGTTTATAATCATTAATCAGAGAAATGAGTTGAAGAAGCAGTGATTCCTGCTTAACCGCAAAAGCTTGTTTATCTTCGGGTGAGTTTTTCTCTGCAAAAATACTTGTTGATAAATCAATGACTTTTGATAGACCCATACTATCTAGCCAGGCATAATCATTCAGTGAGTCAGAGGTTAATTGACTGAGCAGCGGGGTAATATTTTTCAGGTAAGTAAAATCGACATCAGGATTAATCAGGATATTAATCAGCTTGAGTGTGCCCAGCTCATCATAAAAATGATACTCCCCATTTTTTACATAAAAAACATCACCCGTTTTAATAAATATTGGCTGTGAATTAATAACATGTAGGCCATGCCCACTTTTTACAATGACTAATTCATCAAAATCATGCGTATGTTCTTTATTATTGTCTTCAGGATCACTGATATAAACTGCAATTTTATCGGAGATGGATGGGAAATAATCAGAAACAGACAGGCGCATACGACGACCTAGGTAAAACATTTCTTCCATAATACGGTACTTTCCGGTTGGAAGAAAAAGAGGCGATGGAAAGTGTGATCAAGTACAGATGGGGTATTTTGAAATTGCCACTGTTTGAAAAAAATGGCAGTGACACGAAGATCACTGCCGAAAACGGGAATGTACGCTAAGCGAGATAAAAGACAGATTTCAGTTCTTTACTGATTGGGCTGTTATCTGGGTTTGACGGCATGATGTCTTTCATAAATGCCCACCATTCTTTACAAATGTCTGTCCCGGCAATTGCATTCCAGCGGGCTTCATCTTCAATCTCTACATATCCGAATAACTGGTTTGTCTCTTCATGCAGAAAGATGTTGTAGTTGCTGGCACCATGCTGTTTTAGTGTTTCCGCTAAAGCAGGCCAGATTTCATCATGGCGTTTTTTATATTCAGCTTCACAACCGGGATTCACCTGCATGACAAAGGCTTTTCTGATGACATTTTTCATATTGAACTCCGACGACTACTATTAGCCTTTTTTCTTCAGGAAACGTTTCAGTAAGATTGGGCAGGCAATCACCCCGATGAGCATGCAACCGATAATGATTGACATGACGATCCCTGGCACGTTTAAGAGACCCAAACCAACGGTGACCAGACCCATCAGGAATACGGAAAGTACGACCCCGACAATGGTTCCTGAGCCGCCGAGAATGCTGACTCCACCTAATACGACCATGGTAATAATGCCCATTTCCCAACCCAATGCGATGGTTGGACGCGTACTACCCAGACGAGAAGTCAGCATGATGGCTGCGATGCCGCTGAACAGACCGAGCAAAGTGAAAAGCATAAGCTTATAACCGGCAACGTTGATCCCGGTGTAAAACGATGCAGTAGGGTTGTTTCCGATGGAGTAAATACGACGGCCAATGTTACTTTTTTGCAGGACGAAGTAGAAAATCACAGCCATCACGACAAAGAAGACGAACTCAAAGCTGAAGTAAGAAAACACATAGCCCTGACCGAAATAATCGAAGCCTTTTGGATAGTCCCCAATTGCTTGGTCACCCAGCACGATATAGGCAATCCCGCGGAATAAGCTCATGGTACCAATTGTGACCACGATGGATGGAATATTCATACGGGTAATAAGCAGGCCGTTAAAGAAGCCGCATAAGGTACCAACGCCCATCCCGATCAGACAAATGACACCGATGTCAAAGCCATGTTGTGCAGCCATCCCCATGGCAACAGAACTCAGCGCCATAATGGATGCAACAGAAATATCAATTTCCCGCACGATGATAATCAGTGCCATTGGCAAGGCGACAATCGCTTTTTCCGTGAAGTTGAATGTGGCATCTGATAGTGACCAAGGGTCAAGGAAATAAGGTGATGCCAGGCTATTCAGAATAAAGACGACAACAGCAGTCATCAGTAAGAATGATTCCCATGACATCGCATATTTTAACCAGTCCCGTTTTGCTTTCGGTTCTGATCCTAAAATTTTGTGGTTGTTTACGTGTTCCATAAATTCATTCTCCGTCGTGTCGTTGCTCACTATGCGTTCTGAGTGTTCTGGACCGCTTTACGCAGGATGATGCGTCCCAGCTTCCGTTCTGAACGAGAGTTTGCAATCACGGCAATAATGATGACTGCACCAGAGATAGCCATTTGCCAGAATGGAGAGATACCAATGACGGGCAAGGCATTGTTGATGACGCCAAGGAATAATGCGCCTAAGACACAGCCAACAACTTTTCCTGTACCACCGGCAATACTGATCCCACCAATCACGCAAGATGCGATGACCTGAAGCTCGAAACCATTCGCAACATCGACATAGGCAACGGCATAGCGAGAGATCCACAGGTAACTACAGAGACCACCAAATAAACCGGAGATGGTGAAGGCGATAAACTGCATTTTTCCAACATTGATCCCGGTGTAAAACGCCGCGGTTGGACTGTTCCCTGCAGAATAAATTTTCCGACCTAACTGACGGTGACGCATCACATAGTAGATAGCCGCGATCGCAATGACAGAACACCAGCTCAGAATTGGAATACCGAGAAAGTGGGCCTCATTTGGTGGGCGTTGATCCAGGCGCCATTACTAATCAGGAAAACGATACCGCGATAAATACTCATCGTACCCAATGTAACAACAATGGATGGAATATTGAGTTTCCAGACCAGCAGACCATTGATCATGCCGAGAATTGTACCAACTGCTGCACCAATCAGAATGATCACGAAGATACTCAAATCTGGATACATGTAGTTGAGGGTAGCGACGATCATGCCGGATAAAGCAACGTTCGCTGAGATCGACAAGTCGATGCAACGAGTAATGATCACCATCATCTGACCCAGAGCGAGAATGATCAGGATGGATGTATCGTTATAAACAGCCAGTAAATTTCCTGGTGCAATAAAGCTAGGCACAACCACCGAAATCAGTGCAACCATGACCACGATGACGCCGGCCAGTAAGGCTTCCCTGTTTTTTAATAGCTGATTCATGATGCACTCCTTAAACCAGTCGCTGCACTGACAATGTCTTCCGCAGTAAATTGCGGACGTTCAAACTCTTTCACGATCAAACCTTCACGCATCACGATAATGCGATCGGACATGCCCATGACTTCAGGTAGTTCTGAAGACACCATGATCACAGCCAGTCCTTCTTTGACCAGTTCAGACATGAACTCATGTACTGCAGCTTTGGAACCGATGTCGATCCCTTTGGTTGGTTCATCCAGAATGATGACTTTCGGTTTGGTAGAGAGCCATTTCCCGATAACCACTTTTTGTTGATTACCTCCAGATAGGTTTTCCACCTTTTCATGCCAGTTTGGTGCTTTCACCCGGAGTTTTTTGGCATACAGATCCGCAAGTTCGTATTCGGCATTTTCATTCAGCAGACCGTTTTTATTGATATCGCCGAGTTTTGGTAAACTGATGTTTTGGTAAATAGGGAACTCAAGCACGACACCTTGGCTCTGACGTTCTTCAGGTACATAAACAATGCCTGAATGAATCGCGTCTTTTGGCGATTTAATAGAAACGACCTGGTCATCAACAATAATTTTGCCGGTCGCAATATTGGTGACGCCAAAGAGCGATTGCATGAGCTCGGTTCGACCTGAACCAACCAGACCATAGAAACCGAGGATCTCGCCTTCATGCAAGGTGAAGTTGATGTTGTCGAATTCTGTTGGATGACAGAACTGATTCACTTCCAGACATTTCGCACCAATATCAACCGGAATTTTCGGATAAGCATTCTCGATGGTCCGGCCTACCATCATGGCGACCAGCTCTTTTTCTTCCACGTTGGAAATCAAACCTTGTCCGACATGGCAACCATCACGGAAAATGTTGTAACGATCTGCAATCCGGAAGATCTCGTCGAATTTATGGCTGATAAACAAAATGGCACAGCCTTTGTTCTTCAGACGTTCAACGATTTGATAGAAGTCTTCGATTTCCCGATGGGAGAGGGCTGCAGTCGGTTCATCGAGAATGACTACTCGTGCATCAAACGAAAGCGCGCGGGCAATTGCGACCATATGGCGCTGACCGATGCTCAATTCTTTCAGGATTTTTTTCGGGTCAATCGGTGCATCAATTGATTGCAGGATCTCTGCGGCACGTTCTTCCATGCCTTTCCAGTTTAAACGACCGGAAGGATGAAGCATGTAATTACCGGCAAAGATATTTTCGGCAACACTCAGTTCATCAAACAATACGGTTTCCTGATGGATTGCAGTGATCCCTAAGGCGCGGGCATCATCTGGTGTTTTCAGCTTAATTTCCTGACCATCAAGGAAAAGTTGACCTTCCGTTATTTCATAAATACCGGTCATCACTTTAACTAATGTTGATTTCCCAGCCCCGTTTTCACCAATCAGTGCCGTTACCTCCCCGGTATAAAGATCTAACTGCACTTTATCCAGCGCTTTCACGCCGGGGAAATGCTTACTAACGTTGCGCAATGAGAAAATAGGTTGTTTTTCTAACATAATGAATCTTCTTCTTTCAGGGTCGGAGCACCCCAAAAACAACAGGGTGTGCCCCAATATTTATGAAAATGGACTAAATTATGACTAGAAAATTTTCGCAAACTTTTGCACGTTCGAAGCGTCATAGACGAACGGTGCAGCCATCGCCGCATTCCCATCTTTGTCTATTTGCGCTTTGCCAATACGTCCCATACTTGCTTCTTTGTCAGTCGCTGTGCCTTTGACGAGGTCATGAGCAATCATGGTTGCGGCATATCCCAGATCAATTGGGTTCCAGAT